>NZ_CDWTMG010000004.1:0-33626 GCF_977945845.1 Frankia sp. CcMO1 | reverse complement strand
CGCTACCAGGACCCGGCCGCCGGGTGCCAGCGCCCGCCGGGCCTCGACGAGCAACGGCACCGGATCCGCCAGGTGCTCGAGGATGTGGGAAAGCAGCACGAGCTGGTGACTCCCGTCGGGGACGAAGGGCAGCCCGGCGCTCAGATCGGCAAGTTCGACGTGGTCGCACTCGGCCGCGGCGGCGGCCCGCTCGGACGGATCAATCGTCACCCCCGTCACCCGCCAGCCCCGGGCCCTCAGCAGCCGCGCGTTGTCCCCGGCTCCGCACCCACAGTCCAGCGCCTTACCCGCCGGTATGTCGATCAGATCGAGGAGAGGCGGGTTACCACCGTTGCGGTACCGCAGATCGGCTTCCATACACGACCCCTTGTCGCCATCATCGGAGAAGCTACAGGCAGTCAAGAGAACTCGAAACGTTACTATGACACGCTCCACAACACAGGACTACCACCTGGAGAAACATTAAAATCACTCTCCGTGCAGATCTCGCGCCGATCCACCGCCCCGACCGCCTCCCTCACCGATCGACCTGCCCGGGTTCTGCTGCTGAGCAGTTCCCGCGGCCTCGGTGGTGGGATCGAGCGTTATCTTTCGACGGTCGAGGAGACACTGCGGGCCGGTGGGGCCGATCTCCTGCGGGTCGACATGCTGGAGCCAGGCGTCGAGCTGACCCCGGCGATCAGGGCGCGCTTCGCGTCGCGCGCGCTCGCTGCGGCGCGCCGCTTCGGCCAGGCCGACAGTGTGGTCGCCGGGCACGCCAACCTCATCCCCGTCGCGGCGGCAGCCGTCCGACTGTCCCGGGCCCGCCTCGGCCCAGTGCTGCTCTACGGCACCGACATCTGGGGCATGCGCCGCACCGACCGCGCGATCCTGCGCGCCGACCCGCTCCTGCGCCCGGTCACGATCAGTTCCTACAGCGCCGGCGCGCTGTCGACGCTGGGGCTGGCGCCCATCCTCCGGCCGGGCATCTCACCGACGTGGCGGGCGACCCTGCTGGCCGAGGCGAGCCGCCGCCGGCCGTTGTCCCCCGTACCGACCATGCTGAGCGTGTTCCGGCTCAGTGACTGGGTGGGCAAGGGTGCGGGGGTCCTGCTGGAGGCCGTGGAGTCCGTCCGGGCCACTCTCGGCCCGGTCCGGCTGGTGTTCGCCGGGCAGGGCCCGGCACCCGGGGCCCTGCACGAGCTGGTGTCCGCGCACCCCGACACCGAGCTGCACGAGTCCCCGGCCGACGACGCGTTGGCACGTCTCTACGCCACCGCCGACCTGTTCGCGCTGTGCACCCGCACCCGCTCGCGCGGGCCACGGATCAGCGGCGAGGGTTACGGCATCGTGCTGCTCGAGGCGCAGCTCGCCGGGTGCGCGGTGATCGGACCCGCCTCAGGCGGTAGCCACGACGCCTACCAGGACGGCGTGACCGGGCAGACGCCGATGGACGAGTCGGCGCAGGCGCTGGCGGACGTCCTGCACGGCATGCTCGCCGACCGAGCGCGACTGGCCCGCGTCGGCCGGCGCGCCGCGGAGTGGGCCGAGGCCGCCACCCGGCCCGACGACTACCTCCGCACGGTTTTCACCGCCCTGACCGGACGGCTACCGAGCAGCGAGGGCCGGGACATCCCGGTCCAGCCCACGGGTGCCGGAACCCGGCGGGGGGCGACACGGGTCAATACTCCCACCGGATCGGCGTGACTCCCGGATCCGGATCACGACGAGAGCGTCCATCCCGGGCCTGAATGATCCGGACGGTCATCGAGGAACCCGCCTGATCATGAAAAATGCATCGAACGGATCGGACTGATCCTCACGCGACGCGACACACAGGTCAGTAAACCCCGATACCGAACCCGATACGAATATCAAACATCGACCAGAGGTAACCATAACACTATCGGCAGTAAACAGCCGGAAATGGTTGCCGGCCGCTCCTACTCCAGGTAGTCGCGCAGCTTCTGCGACCGGGAGGGATGCCGAAGCTTGGACAGCGTCTTCGACTCGATCTGGCGGATGCGCTCCCGGGTGACCCCAAACTCGCGCCCGACCTCCTCCAACGTACGCGGGTGCCCGTCAGTGAGCCCGAAGCGCAGCTGGATGACCTTCTTCTCCCGGTCGGACAGGGTGTGCAGGACCGAGTCGAGCTGCTCCTGAAGCAGGATGAAGCTAGCCGCGTCTACCGGGACGACGGCGTCGCAGTCCTCGATGAAGTCCCCGAGGTGGGAGTCCTCCTCCTCACCGATGGGGGTCTCCAGCGACACCGGCTCCTGTGAGACCTTGAGGATCTCACGCACCTTGTCCGGAGTGAGATCCATCTCCTTGGCGATCTCCTCCGGACTCGGCTCCCGGCCGAGGTCCTGCAGGAGCTGCCGCTGGATGCGGATCAGCTTGTTGATGGTCTCGACCATGTGCACCGGGATGCGGATGGTGCGTGCCTGGTCGGCGATGGCCCGCGTGATCGCCTGCCGGATCCACCAGGTGGCATAGGTCGAGAACTTGTAGCCCTTGGTGTAGTCGAACTTCTCGACCGCCCGGATCAGGCCGAGGTTGCCCTCCTGGATGAGGTCCAGGAACAGCATGCCGCGCCCGACGTACCGCTTGGCGATCGAGACGACGAGACGCAGGTTCGCCTCAACCAGCTTGCGCTTGGCGATCTGCCCGTCGCGTTCGATGGCCTCGAGGTCCCGCCGCATCTGCGGGGAAGTTTTCTTGGTGGCCACCGCCAGCTTCTCGGAGGCGAACAGCCCCGCCTCGATCCGCTTGGCGAGATCGACCTCCTCCTCGGCGGTGAGCAGGGGGACCTTGCCGATCTCCTTGAGGTACATGCGCACCGGGTCGGAAGTCGGCGCCTTGAGGGCGAGCTCCTCCTCCTCGCGGCGACGGCGGGCCAGCAGATCCGCCTCGTCGGGGCTCTCACCTCCCGCCTCGAGTACCTCGATGCCCTCGTCGTTCAGCACCTGCAGCACCGTCTCGGCCTGCTCCGGGGGCAGCTCCGCGGCCTGGATGGCGACCGTGACATCCTCGGTGGTGAGGAACCCGATCTCCTTGCCCCGGGTGATGAGGTCCTTGACCTCGTCCACCTGGGCTTCGCGGGGTAGGACGGTAGGACTCATGGGCGGAATCTCGTCACTTCCTTCTCGGGATCGACCCAGGTTACGCGGCACCTACGCCCCGCTCCCGGAGTTGATGCTTGTGCTGCTCCAAAGCAATCAGCTCGCCGAATGCACGGCGGAGGGCCTCGGCGTCGGTCACCCCGTTGAGCCGCTGCACACGCGACTTCAGGTCCGTGATCCGACGGGTCACATGCAACTCCTGTACCCGCGACATCTGTTCGTCGACATAACGATCATCCACATCGTGGTCGCACAGCACCCTCTCCACTGCGAGGGCAGTAACGAAGCGTCGCAGCTCCTCCTCCGGAGCCGCCGCGGTCAGCTCGGTCACCCAGGTGGTGACCTCACCGGACCTCGCCAGCCCCGCGCACACCCCACCGGCCTCGGCGATGAGGTCATGGACGGCACGGTGCGCGGGAACAGTGAACATCTCCGAAGCCAGCGTGTCGAACATCGGGCCCGCAAGCCCGGGATACTGAACGGCCAGCTTGAGCGCCTCACGCTCCACGATGACCGCCGCGTCATCGGCCCCCGCCCCGTGCCGGCGCATCGGCGCGGAACGGGCGCCAGCCCGCTCGCCCCCCTGCCGCGACCGGTGCTCGGCCACCCGGCCCACCACGAACCGCTCGTCGAGAAAACCCAGCCAGCGGTCCAGGTTCACCGCGTACCGGTGCCGCAACGCGGCGTCCTTGAGCCGGTTGACCAGCGGCGCGGCGGCGTCCAAGGCGGCGAGCCGGCCCTCGGTGGTGTTGAGGTCGTAGCGGTCGAGCACCCCGCGGATTGCGAACTCGACCAGCGGCACCCGGCTGGCGACCAGATCCCGCACGGCGCCGTCGCCACCGCTCATCCACAGCTCGCAGGGGTCGCGGCCGGAGGATTCCACCGCCACGAAGGTCTGGGTGGCGAAACGCTCCTCGTGCTCGAAGGCGCGTAGCGCCGCCTTCTGCCCGGCCGCGTCGCCGTCGAACGTGAAAATCACCTCACCGCGACGCTCGTCGGAGTCCATGAGCAGCCGGCGGACCACCGCGACGTGCTCGGAGCCGAAGGCGGTGCCACAGGTCGCCACGGCCGTGGTGACCCCGGCGAGATGGCAGGCCATGACGTCGGTATAACCTTCGACCACCACGACCTGGTACCGCCGGGCGATGTCACGGCGGGCGAGGTCGGCGCCGTAGAGCAGGTTCGCCTTCTTGAACAACGGCGTGTCCGGCGTGTTGAGGTACTTCGGCCCGGCGTTCGAGGCGTCCTCCTCGGCGAGGCGTCGCCCACCGAAGCCGACCACCTCACCGGCGAGATCCTTGATCGGCCACATCAGCCGATGATGGAAACGGTCGATCAGGCCCCCGCGGGCGCCCTGTTTGGCCAGCCCCCCGAGCACCAGCTCCTCGCCGGTGAAGCGCCGGGCGAGCAGATGCCGGGTGAGGGTGTCCCAGCCGGTCGGGGCGTAGCCGACCTCGAAGCGCGCCGCCACGGTAAGATCGAATCCCCGCGCGGCGAGGAAGTCCCAGCCGGCGCGCGCGGAGGCCTGCGACCCTAGCTGCTCGGCGTAAAACTCGGCGGCCACCCGGTGCGCCTCCAGCAGCCGCTGCCGCTGGCTGGACACCGTACGGCCGGTGGTTCCACCGCCCTCGTAGGCCAGCGTCACCCCGGCCCGACGCGCCAGGCGTTCCGCCGCCTCCCGGAAGGTCAGCCCGTCGATCTCCCGCACGAAGGAGTAGACGTCGCCACCCTGCTGGCATCCGAAACAGTGGAACAGGCCGGTTGCCGCATTGACGTAGAAGGAGGGTGACTTCTCGTCATGGAACGGGCACAGCCCGACGAGCTCGTTACGCCCCGCCGGACGCAGCTGTACGTGCTCGGCCACGACGTCCGCAATCGGCGAGCGATCCCGGACCAGGGCGACGTCGGCGTCACGGATTCGTCCCCCCACCCGTCCCTCCCAAGTCCGCGTTGAGACTCTGCGGGTACCCGAACGAGAGGTAGCTCGCCCGGGGCAGAGCGCCCGTCAATATGTTTGCCACGTCCATTCCCGCCGGATCGATGCTAGGAACATCACCCGCCGGCCCACCCGCCCTGTCGACGAGTGACGCGGCGCCCTCACATCGGTCCTACCGCTGCGATGGTACGTGTCGTAAGCACGACAGTACCGATCATGCCACGTGAATGTTGGGGACAGTGGCCGTGACGTGCGTGCCGAGCTGCGACGTCGGGCCGCGGGCCGCGCACCGGCTCACTCCCCCATCCGAGGGAGCGGGTGTCCCCCCGAACGGGGGAACACCCGAAACACCGTCGGGCCATCGGGCCAGCGGCGGACGCCCACCGGACCCACCACACACGGATCCGGCACGCACCGGACCCCCGCACACCGGACTCGTGGCTCACAGGACCCACGGCGCCGGTCGTCCACACAGCAGCGCATGCCGCCGCTCGGCGCTGGCGTCGGTCAGACGCGCCACCTGGTCGATGACGGCCCGTAGCCGTGCCGCATCGTCGGCGGCCATGCGGTAGGCCGCGCGCAACGACGGCTCGAGCACGTCCGGCGCGCCCCGGGAGAGCATCGCCACGAGCTCCGCGACCACCTCCCGCTGCCGGGACTGCCGGACGCGGGCACCCGGCCGCTCCATCACATACCAGGCGGTGACCCCCTTGAGCGCCGTGCACTCGGCCACGGTGTCCGGATCCACCACCAGATCCGCGCCATAGCGCCGCAGCGGACCGTCGGGATGGCACACCCGGGTGGCACGGACCGCGCTGTGCGCGAACCGGGCGATGAGCTCGCTGGTCATCGCCCGCAGGGCGGCCTGGCCCCGGGCCGAGGTGATCTCGGAGCGGACCCACCAGGGCTGGCACCGCAGGGTGCCCAGGGCGGCCGCCACCGCCTCGGCGGACGGCCCCGGGTAGCGGACGGCGGTCGCGGCGGCGAGCTCCGCCCGGCGGCCGGAATCGTCGAGGGCGGCTAGATCGATGTGTCCGGCGACGACCCCGTCCTCGAGGTCGTGCACCGAATAGGCCACGTCGTCCGCCCAGTCCATGATCTGCGTCTCGATACAGCGCCGGCCGGCCGGTGCGCCCTCCCGGACCCAGCGGAGCACGGACAGGTCGTCGGCGTAGGCGCCGAACTTCGCGCTGTCCGCCCGGGGCCCAGGGCGGCGCGGCCACGGGTACTTCGTCGCTGCGTCCAGGGTCGCCCGGGTAAGGTTTAGGCCCGCGCTGCGACCGCCACGGTCGACGATCTTGACTTCGAGCCTGGTCAGCTCGCGCAGGCTCTGGGCGTTGCCCTCGAAGCCACCGCAGGCGGCTGCGGCCTCGTCAAGCGCCAGCTCGCCGTTATGCCCGAAAGGGGGATGACCCAGATCATGTGCGAGGCACGCCGCCTCGACCAGGTCGGGGTCCGCTCCCAGCTCCTCGGCGAGCTCCCGGCCCACCTGGGCGGTCTCCAGGGAGTGGGTCAGCCGGGTACGCGGGAAGTCGTCGTCGAGCGGGCCCACGACCTGGGTTTTTCCCGCCAGCCTGCGCAGCGCGCTGGAGTGCAGCACCCGGGCTCGGTCCCGGGCGAAGGGACGGCGCTGGGCCGGTGTGGCCTTCGGGCGTTCCACGACCCGACGGGCCGCGTCCAAGGTGTCATACCACTCACTGACCACGAGCTTGAGAGTATCGGCGCGATTCCGCGACCTCCGTCGAGCTCAGCGGCGATACTTTGTGCGCACCCTTCCCCGAATCGGCCCGGAGGCCCGCCGTGGACAAGATCATTAGATATGGGGCGATCGCGTTCCTCATCTTCTTCGTGGTGACCGCGCCCAACAGCGCGGCCAGTATCATCGACCGCGTCTTCGACTGGCTGCAGTCCATCGGTAACGGGGTGTCCCAGTTCGTAACCGATACCGCTCTGTAATGGCTACCCGGCCACTCTTGATGTCTGGGACACTGCGGGCGTGGTGAGACTCCAGCTTCCGGACCCGGCTCAGCGCGACACCAAGTACCTCGCGTCCCAGGAACGCCTGGTGATGATGGTGCGGTCACACTGGGCGGTCCTGCTACCTGTCTTCCTGCAGACCATCGGGGCCGTACTGCTCGCGCTCGTGGCGAACATCCTGCTCGCCTCGCAGGACGTTGACGCCGGCATCATCACCACGCTGCTGTGGTACTTCGCCCTCTTCATGATCTTGAGGATGCTGTGGGGGGTCGTCGATTGGCAGTTCGAGCACCTTATGATCACTGACAAGCGACTACTGAAGGTGTCCGGGATCTTCTTCCGCAAGGTCCAGACGATGCCACTGTCCAAGATCACGGATCTCACGTACAACCGGGACCCGCTTGGCCGGTTGCTCGGGTACGGCGAGTTCGTCGTGGAGTCCGCCGGCCAGGACCAGGCACTTTCCAAGATCAAGTTTCTGCCGCGCCCGGACCGGCTCTACCTCACCCTGGTCGACATGACCTTCGGTGGAGCACCCGCCCCAGCCGGAGACGACTGAGGGACGGCCCGCGGGACCGGGCCCGACGGGTTGGCGCAGGCCTGACCGGGTGCCCTGACCGGGTGCGAGGTACCCGTCGCCGGACGTCCCCACCGATCCTGCTCATGCTCACGCCTGGTTCCTGCTCATGCTCACGCCTGGTCAGGCATGCGACAACGACGAAGGCGGGACCGGGGGATCTCCCCCGGTCCCGCCGGATGTCAGCCTTGTGCCTTCCCCCGCCCGCCGGCCGGCCGCTGGCCCTGGACGGGTCAGCGCAGCAGGCCGCGGGCAGCCTCGACGATGTGCTTCGCGGAGATGCCGGCCGCGTCCAAGAGCTCCTGCGACGCCCCGGAACCCGGCAGCGACCGCACCGCAAGATGACGGACCGACAGCGGCACGCTGCCGTCGCTGAGCGATTCCAGCACCGCGCTGGCCAGTCCGCCCTCCGGGTAGTGATCCTCGGTGACGACGATGCGCCCGCCGGTGGCCCGGGCGGCGTCGGCGAGCGTCGCCGCGTCGACCGGCTTCACGGAATACAGGTCGACCACGCGGGCCGCGATCCCCTCGGCCGCGAGCGTGCCCGCCGCGGCCAGCGACTCGTGCAGGGTGACACCGGCACCGATGAGCGTGACGGTGTCGGCGTCCGATCGGCGGAGCACCTTGGAACCACCGGGGGCAAACGGCTCGTCCGGGCCATAGAGCACGGGGTAGGCGCCACGGGTGGTGCGCAGGTAGCTGACCCCGGGCAGATCCGTCATCGCCTCGACGAGCTTCGCGGCGGACGTCGCGTCGCTCGGGTAGAGCACCGTCGAGCCGCCGACCGCCCGCATCATGGCGAGGTCCTCGAGCGCCATCTGCGACGGCCCGTCGGCGCCGATCTCGACTCCCGCGTGGCTGCCGGACAGCCGGATGTCGGCCTGGGAGATCGCCGCCATCCGGATGAAGTCGTAGGCCCGGGAGAAGAACGCCGCGAACGTGGAGGCGAAGGGCACGTAGCCACGCACCGACAGCCCGACCGCCGCCGCGACGAGCTGCTGCTCGGCGATGAAGATCTCGAAGAAGCGGTCCGGATAGATCTTGGCGAAGTCCTCGGAGTAGGTCGAGTTGCTGACCTCCGCGTCGAGCGCCACCACGTCGGTGCGGGCTCCGAGCGCGGCGAGCGCCTGGCCGTAGGCGCGCCGAGTCGCCACCTTGGCGCCGAGATCGTAGGTGGGCAGCGTGATGGCGGGCCGCTCGACCGGCGCCGGTCGGGGAAGGTCCGCGGGCGGCACCGGACCGCGAACCCGCAGGTCACGCAGGCCGCCGAGCTCGGCGATGGCGCGGTCGGCCATGTCGGCGGGAAACGGCTTGCCGTGCCAGCCCTCGACGTCCGCGGCCTCGGAGAAGCCCTCGCCCTTGCGGGTGCGGGCGAGGATGACGGTCGGCCGGGTGACGTCCTCGGCGTCGGCGAGCACCGCGTCGATCGCGGCGATGTCGTGGCCGTCGACGACGACCGCGCGGGCGCCGAAGGACTCCACCCGCTTGGCGTAGGTGTCGAGGTCCCAGCCGAGCTCGGTCGGGCCGCGCTGGCCGAGCCGGTTGACGTCGACGATCGCGATGAGGTTGGAGAGGTTGTAGTAGGAGGCCTTGTCCAGTGCCTCCCAGACCGAGCCCTCCGCCATCTCGCTGTCACCGCAGATCACCCAGACTCGGTAGGGCACCTTGTCCAGGTACTTACCGGCGAGCGCGACGCCCACGCCGTCGGGCAGGCCCTGCCCGAGCGACCCGGTCGCGACGTCGACCCACGGCAGGACAGGCGTCGGGTGGCCCTGGAGCCGCTCGCCGAAACGGCGGTAACCATTGATCAACTCGTCGTCACCGACGACCCCGACCGCCTTGAAGATGGAGTAGATCAGCGGGGAGGCGTGCCCCTTCGAAAAGATCAGATGATCGTTCGCCGGGTCCACCGGGTTGTCCCAGTCGTATCGAAGGTGGCGCGCGACGAGAACCGCCAGCACGTCCGCGGCCGACATCGACGAGGTGGGATGCCCGGAACCCGCCGAGGTGCTGCTGCGCACCGAGTCGACCCGCAGCTGCTGCGCGAGTTCCCGAACCGTCTCCAGGTCGGCCGTCCCGACCGTGCTCTCGGATACGGGAGTTGCCACACCAGTCTCCTTACAGTGTCGTTCCACACCCGGAAGGTAATCTCCGGAGGGTTCTCTCGCGCCTCGGGCAGCCGACTCCGCCGCTTTGCCTCACTACCACGTGTCGCACTACCCCCTCACCCGGCGATCCGAACCGTATCAGCGGCGGCCGACGGCAAAGAGGGCCGAAGCGGGCCTTGATATGTCAGAGGCGTCACGGGTTCGTATCCGCTGCTGCTGACGAGCGTCGACCCGGTGTCAGACGGCCCGGGTGGTCACCGAAGGTGGTGATGCCTGGCGGAAGAGCTGATACCACCGGTAACCAATCCCCTCACGGATGATGTACCGGACCTGCGTGCCGAAGCCGTGGACGGCCGGCCCCCGGTCGGCCGGGGAGGTGACGGCGTCGACACCGAGGTCACGGGCCATCGTCCGGGAACGCAGGCTGTGCCAGGGAGCGGTGACCAGCACGGCGGTGTGCCAGTGCCGCGAGTTCATCAACCCGGCTACGGCGGTCAGCGACCCGAGCGTGTTCGAACCCTCGGGGAGGACGAGCACCCGGCTCGGGGGGATACCCCGCTGCCGCAGATAGGTCGCGCTGGCCTCGCCCTCGGTGTAACGGTCGCCCGGCTGCTTCCCACCGACCGTGATCACCTGAGGGGCGGCTCCCTCCCGGTAGAGCTCCAGCACGTGGTCGAGACGAGCGGCGAGGACCGCCGAGGGACGCCCGTCGTACTGCGAGGCACCGAGCACCACGAGGACGTCGGACCGGGGCCGATGATCCTCCCTGCCCACCCACCAGACCTGCAGAAACGTCACCACGGCGAGAACCATGATGCCGAGGAGGACAGCCGCCACCGCCCGCATCATCCAACGCCACCATGGCACGCGGTGCCAGGTCGCGCGAAACGGGTTGACGATGAGACGAGGACGGGACAGGCCCACGCGAACGAACAGTAGCGTCCCTATGGGCACACGACCGACATCATAGGGCAACTGCCCCGTTCATCCGCCCAACCCCGATCGGGATTCCAGCCCGGAAAGGGCAGGGAACGGGCCGGGCGGAAACTCACCCGACCGCCGACCGGCCGAGAACCGCGGCACGCCCGGCCTCCAGCCGGGCCACCGGCACCCGGAACGGCGAACAGGAAACGTAGTCGAGCTCGAGTTCGGCGAAGAAGTGCACGGAATCGGGATCGCCGCCGTGCTCGCCACAGACGCCGAGGCCGAGATCGGGCCGGGCGCCCCGCCCGGCCCGGACCGCCGTCCTCATCAGGGCGCCCACCCCGTCGCGGTCCACCGACGCGAACGGCGACCCGGCCAGGATGCCAAGGTCGAGATAGCGCGGCAGCAACGATGCCTCGACGTCATCCCGGGAGAAACCCCAGAGCAGCTGGGTGAGGTCGTTGGTGCCGAACGAGAAGAACTCGGCGCGGCGGGCGATCTGGTCCGCGGTGAGCGCCGCCCGCGGAACCTCGATCATCGTGCCGATCGGCAGGTCGATCTCCAAGCCGCTCTCGGCGCCGACCTCGGCTAGTACCCCGCGCACCCGGTCCCGGACGGCATCCAGCTCCGCCGCGGTGGAGATGAACGGAATCATGATCTCGGGACGGGGATCACCGCCCACGCGGCGGCAGCGCACCAGCGCCTCGGCGATCGCCCGCGCCTGCAGTTCCACCAGCCCCGGGACGGTGAGAGCGAGTCGGACGCCGCGGCGACCCAGCATCGGGTTGGTCTCGTGCATGCCCCGCAGGACCGCCAGCCTCGCCCGGTCGGCGTCGTCGACCGGGCTTCCGGCGGCGTCCGCGGCGGCGATCGACACGGACAGCTCGGTGAGGTCCGGGAGGAACTCGTGCAACGGCGGATCGAGCAGCCGGACCGTGACGGGCAGACCGTCCATCGCGGTGAAGATCTCGACGAAATCCTCCCGTTGCGGGGGAAGCAGCCGGCTGAGCGCCTCGGTCCGCTCGGCCGGCGTTCCCGCGAGGATCATCTGCTCGACCAGGGCACGACGGTCCCCGAGGAACATGTGCTCGGTGCGGCACAGCCCGATACCCGCGGCGCCGAACCGGCGGGCCCGCGCGGCGTCCGGCCCGGTGTCGGCATTCGCGCGGACCCGCAGCCGGCGGGACCGGTCGGCGTGCCGCATCAGCCGATCCACGGCGGCGACCAGGTCCCCGCCCGGCCGGGGATGGTCGAGGCGGCCGGAATGGCCGGCATGGTCGGGATGGCCGGCCTCGAAGTACTCGACGACCGGTGACGGGACGAGCGGTACGGGACCGGGGTATACCGCGCCGGTGGTCCCGTCGATGGAGAGGATGTCCCCCTCCCGCACGACCACACCCCGCCCAGTGGTGAGGCGGCGACCGGCGGGATCGACCTCGATCTCCTCGGCCCCGCACACGCAGGTCCGGCCCAATCCTCTGGCGACGACGGCGGCATGCGACGTCCGGCCGCCCCGGGAGGTCAGGGTTCCGCGCGCCGCGAGCATGCCCGCGAGGTCGTCGGGGTTCGTCTCGCGGCGGACGAGGATGACCGGTCGGCCCTCGGCCGCCACCCGCACCGCCTCGGCGGCGTCGAAGACGGCCTCCCCCACCGCAGCCCCGGGCGCGGCGTTCACTCCCGTCGCGATCGGGGCGGGGCGGGCCGTGTCGTCGAAGCGCGGGAACATCAGGGTGGCGAGCTGGTCGCCGCTCACCCGGCACAGCGCCTCGTCATCGTCGATGACACCGCATTCGGCGAGCGTGGCGGCGATCCGGAAGGCCGCCGCGGCAGTGCGTTTGCCGACGCGGGTCTGCAGGATCCACAACCTGCCATGTTCGATCGTGAACTCGATGTCGCACAGGTCCCGGTAGTGCTTCTCCAAGCGCGTCATGATCTCGCGCAGTTCGGTGAAGGATGCCGGGTCGATCCGCTCCAGCTCGGCGAGGGGAACCGGGTTACGGATCCCGGCCACCACATCCTCGCCCTGGGCATTGGGCAGATAGTCTCCGTACACGCCGGGTTCCCCGTTGCCCGGGTCCCGGGTGAAGGCCACCCCGGTGCCCGAGTCCGTTCCAAGGTTGCCGAACACCATCGCGACGACGCTCACTGCCGTCCCGAGATCGTCCGGAATGCGCTCGGTACGGCGGTACAGCCGGGCCCGCGGCCCGTTCCAGGAGTCGAACACCGCTCGGATCGCGAGATCCAGCTGCTCGCGGGGATCCTGGGGGAAGGGACGGCCGGTGCGCTCGAGCACGATCCGCTGGTAGGTCGCGACGAGCGCCCGCAGGTCGTTCTCGTCGAGGTCGAGGTCGCTGCTGGTGCCCTTGGCCCGCTTCGCCGCCTCGAGAGCCGCGTCGAACGACGGCTCGCCGACGCCGAGGACGGTCCGGCCGAACATGGCCAGCAGCCGGCGGTAGGAGTCCCAGGCGAACCGCGGCGAACCCGACTGCTCGGCCAGGCCCAAGACGGCCTGGTCGGTCAGGCCGATGTTCAGGATGGTGTCCATCATCCCGGGCATGGAGAACTTCGCGCCGGAACGCACCGACACCAGCAGCGGATCGTCGGCCTGGCCGAGCCGCCGTCCCCGGGCGGTCTCCAGAACGGCAAGATGATGATCGATCTCCACCCGTAGCCCGACCGGTTCGCCGCCGGCAAGGTACTCCCGGCACGCCTGGGTGCTGATGGTGAACCCGGGCGGGACGGGCAGGCCGAGATTCGTCATCTCGGCGAGGTTCGCGCCCTTACCGCCGAGAAGATCCTTCATATCCTTGTTGCCCTGGTGGAAGCCATACACGTAGCGCGCCATGGTCGTCCCTTCCGCCCCGGAGTGATACCCAGACGCTAACCCGTGGTAACGGTATGCGCAGCCAGAATGCCCATGATCAGTAACCGGAAGCGGGCAGCGAGCCGAGAGCCTCCCAGTCGAGAGCTCCGGCCGTCAGGTCCCGGATCCAGGCCAGCAGACCGAGCCGCGCCGCCCGCACCGCCGGGTCGTCGGCCATCACCATCACCGCGTCGAAGAACGCGTCGACGGCGGCCGGCAGGTCTCCGGCTGCGGCGACCAGCTCATCGAGGGAGATCACTCCGGCCGGCGTCTCCGCGGTGACAGCCGAATCGGCGCCGGAGGGCGCGAGCCGCTGGGCGAGGGCTGTCACGACCTCCAGCAGGTCGATCTCGGCGGGTTCGGTGAGGCGCTGCGCGTCGAGCACCGCCGGGGTCCCGGCCGGCACGATCCGGCGGACCCGCTGCAACGCGGCGGCCAGGGCGGCGAAGCCGGCGGCGGGTGCGGACTCCCCCTGGACGAGCTGCCGCAGTGTCACCAAGGTGGCGGCCGCGCGGGCCGGCGTGCCGGTGAGCGGCCCGACTGCGCCGACCAAGCGGTGGTCCACCCCGGCGTCGAGTAGTTGCTGGACGTAGCGGCCACGGACGAACGCCCCGGCGGCCTCGAGCGCCTCGGCGGGCACCGGCACCGGGGTAAGCCGGGCAGCACGGGCCAGCGCGCCGGTGACGGTGAGGCCGGCGAGCTCGGGCCGGCTGCCCAGGATCGCGGCGACCCCGAGCGCGGCCCGGCGCAACCCGAACGGATCCGAACTCCCCGTGGGAGCCGCGTCGAGCGCGAACAGCCCGACAAGCAGATCGAGCCGGTCGGCGAGGGCCAGCAGGCCACCGGGGGCGGTAGCGGGCAGCTGATCACCGGCCCGGCGAGGCAGCTCCATCTCAAAGAGGGCGACGGCGACCGCCTCGGGCTCACCGGCCCGGCGGGCATACTCCCGCGCCATCGTGCCGGCGAGGCTCGACAGCTCGATGACCATCTGGGTGGCCAGATCGAACTTGGCGAGCGCGGCCGCCCGGTCCAGGGTGGCCCGGTCGTCCTCACCGAGGCCGATCTCCTCGGCGAGGTCACGCGCCAGCGCCGCGATGCGGTCGGCCCGGTCCGCGACGGAGCCGAGCCGCTGCTCGAACGTCAGCTTCGCGAGCTCCGCCCGGAACGTCTCGGGCGGCACCGTGACGTCGGCGTCGTAGAAGAACGCGGCGTCGGTGAACCGGGCCCGGATGACCTCCTCGTTGCCGGCGCGGACCAGCGCCTGGTCGACCTCGCCATCGGCGACGGCGACGAACGACGGCAGCAGCCGCCCGGCGGCGTCACGCACCGGCAGGTATCGCTGGTGCTTGCGCATGACGGTGGTGAGGATCTCCGCCGGCAGGTCCAGAAAGCGTTCCTCGAAGGACCCGAGGATCGGGCGCGGGAACTCGACGAGGTTCGCCACCTCGGTGAGCACGTCCGCCTCGGCGACGAGGTCGATGTGACCGCCGGAGTCCGCGGTGAGCTTGGCCGCCTCCTCGACGACGAGCTCGCGGCGAACTACCGGGTCGAGCAGGACCGAGCGGGCGGCGAGCAGTTCGGGGTAGCCGGACGCGCTCGGCACGTCGAGCGGCGGGGAGCCGGCCCGCCGGTGGCCGCGGGTGGTCCGACCGGCCGCGAGCGTCGACACCGCCACCGGCACCACGGCCTCGCCGAGCAGGGCGAGCAGCCAGCGCACCGGCCGGCTGAACGACAGGGCCGGATCGTTCCAACGCATATTGCGCTCCGCGCGCAGCCCCGCCACCAGCTCACCGAGCACCCCGGCCAGCACCCGGGCGGCGTCCCGGCCAGCCTCGGTGCGCACGAGCGCGACATGCTCGACACCGCGGTGGGTGACGACCTGGAGGCCGGCGGGATCCGCGCCCTGACCACGCGCGAACCCGACGGCGGCCTTCGTCGGCGCGCCGGCGGCGTCGTAGGCGGCCGAAACGCGCGGGCCGCGGACGACCCGCTCGACGTCCGGCTCCCGGGGCGCCACCTCGTCAACAATCGCCACGATGCGCCGGGGAGTGCCCAGCACCCGGACCGCACCGTGCGTGAGGCGGGTGGCCGCTAGCCGCTCGACGAGGCCGGCGCGCACCGCCTCGATGGTCCGGGTCACCTCGGCCGCCGGGAGCTCCTCCGTCCCGATCTCGAACAGCAGGGTGGCCGGCGCCTCGATCTGGGTGGTCACCGCGGCGGGCACCGCGGCCGGTGGCGGGGAGGCCACCCCGAGGGGATGGCCAAGCTCCTCGCGGCGGTCCCGCCACAGCGCCGCGACCTCCCGCGACAGTCCGCGCATCTGCGCGAAGGAGGTGGCCCGCTCGGTGGTGGAGACCGCGCCCCGGGAATCGAGGATGTTGAAGGCGTGCGAGCACTTCAGCACGTAGGAGTGCGCGGGGACGGGCAGCCGGGCGTCGATGAGCCGGCGGGCCTCGGCGGCATAGTCGGCGTAGAGCCGGCGCACGGTGTCGATGTCGGCGTCGTCGAGGTAGTACCGGGACATCTCGTACTCGGCCTGGCCGAACACCTCGCCGTAGGAGATGCCGGGGGCGTAAGCAATCTCGCTGAAGTGGCGGACGCCCTGCAGGGCCATGAGGATGCGTTCCACGCCATAGGTGATCTCGACGCTGACGGTGTCGAGCGTCTGGCCACCGGCCTGCTGGAAGTAGGTGAACTGGGTGATCTCCAGGCCGTCGAGCCAGATCTCCCAGCCCAGGCCCCAGGCACCGAGCGCGGGCGAGGCCCAGTTGTCCTCGACGAACCGGACGTCGTGGGCGGCGGTGTCGATGCCGAGCGCCGCGAGACTGCCCAGGTAGAGCTCCTGGGAGTTGCCCGGGTCCGGTTTGAGGATGACCTGGAACTGGGTGTGGGTCTGCAGCCGGTTCGGGTTGTGGCCGTAGCGGGAGTCGTCGGGACGGACCGAGGGTTCGGCGTACGCGACCCGCCACGGCTCCGGTCCGAGCACCCGCAGCACTGTGGCTGGGTTGAGCGTACCAGCGCCGACCTCGGTGTTGAACGGCTGCACGATCATGCAGCCGCGGTCGGTCCAGTAACGGGTCAGCGCCAGCAGCGCGTCCTGCATGGTCAACATCGAGCGAGCCTCGGCATTTCGCTGTCGCGGTCACGAGTGGGGCGGACACCCCGGTTCCGGGGACGGGACACCGGCCCGCCGGCGACCGGTGTCCGGAGAGAGCGGTCAGGCGGTCAGGGAGGGGACTGTCCAAGGGACATCGACACTCCGAATCCATGATTCACAGATCCATGATCCATGATCCATAGATCTGCACATCATAGATCCACAACCCATAGATCGTAGATTCCATGATGCTGAGTCGAGGCTACCGGTACCCACCGGCAATCCCGCGGCTGGTCACGGCCGGCCGGTGCCCGGCGCACCGGCGGAGCGCGGCAGCTCGCCGGGGGCCGCGGTGCCGGCGTCCGGCGCACGGTCGGACCGATGGGTCCGCGCCGAGCCACCCGGCCCGTCCACCGACACCAGCACCTCGAAGGTGCCGGGCCCGTCGACCGCGAAGACGAGCAGCGGCGTCAGCGCGTACCGCACCTCGAAGGCGGACAACGCGCGACGCCACGCACCCGGCCCGTCCCACTCGGTGGTCATCAGCCACGAGCCGGGTTCGTCGAGCGCCTGGGCGATCCGCCCACCACGGAATCCCGGGGCCCGGGCGAGCGCGTCGAGCGCCGGGCGTGCCGCCGCGGCGAACCCCGCCCCGCCCGGGCTGGCGTCCCCGGGCACGGCGAAGGCGATCTGGGCAACGACCGGAGCACCGGCCGTCGGCGCCGCCCAGTCGGGCACGGTGGAAGCGTCTGGTCCAGTCGGAACGTCGGGCCCGGGCATCAGACGTGGTGGGCGACGGTTCCGCCGTAGCGCCGGTCCCGTCGGGCGAAGTCCTCACAGGCGGACCACAGATCGCGCCGGTCGAAGTCCGGCCAGAGCGTCTCGACGAACGAGAACTCGGCATAGGCGGCCTGCCAGAGCAGGAAGTTGCTGAGCCGCTGTTCCCCGGAAGTCCGAATGACGAGGTCCAGATCGGGCATATCGGGCTCGTCCAGGTAGCGGCCGATGGTCGCCTCATCGATCCGATCGACGCGCAGCCGGCCCTCCCGCACGTCCCGGGCGATCGCCGCCGCGGCATCGGCGATCTCGGCCCGGCCGCCGTAGTTCACGCACATCACCAGGGTGAGCCGGTCGTTGTCACGGGTACGTTCCTCGGACGACTCCAGTCGCCTGATCACGTTCCCCCACAGCCGGGGACGACGACCCGCCCAGCGAACCCGCACACCGAGCGCGTGCATGTCCTCGATGCGCCGGCCGAACACCCCGTCGGTGAAGCGCATCAGGAACGCCACCTCGTCCGGTGACCGTTTCCAGTTCTCCGTGGAGAAGGCGAACACCGACAACCATCGGACCCCGAGCTCGATCGCGCCCTCGACGCAGTCGAACAGGGCGTCCTCGCCGGCCTCGTGCCCCTTTGTCCGCGCCAGCGCGCGCCTCTTCGCCCACCGTCCGTTGCCGTCCATGACGATGCCCACATGCCGCGGGACGAGACGCGACGGCAGAACCGGAGGCCGCGCGCCGGAGGGATGGGGATGCGGATCGCGGAACCGCATCTCCACATCATTACGCAGCGCCACCGCCTACCTCCCCGTACCCGTCCGGGGCGGCTTCAAGCCGCAATCCGTCCTGCCGATCCCTGCCATCACCACATCGTCCCCCCGTCGGCGCCGGGTCGCGCCGGACGCACCCACCACCGCTTTCCGCCTCACCATGTCCGTCCTCGTCCTTCCGCCACGGCCCGCTCGCCGCCGTCCCGCTCCCATGGTCCCGTTCCCCGGCGGTCGCACCCAGGCCGCCTAGCCCGCCTCCCCGGGACGACCGTCCCAGCGCACGCGCGAGACCTCCACCACGGCGCCCGGCCGCGTCACGCCCTCTCCAGATGAGGCAGCGCGCGAAGCCCGCGTTCGAGATGCCACTGGAGATAGGCGGCGACGATGCCACCGGCCTCCCGCCGGGCGCGGGCGTCACTGACCAGTGCACCGTCCCAGTCACCGCACAACAGATCCGCGAGCAGCCGCACCGCACCCGCGGACACCGACGCCGCACCGTGCGGGCGACATTGCGGGCACACTACGCCGCCGCCCGACACGGACAACGACAGGTGCAGCCCAGGCCCACCGCAGCGCGCGCAGTCGTCTAGGGCCATCCCATACCCGGACACCGCGAGCGCCCGCAGCAGGAACGCGTCGAGGACGAGCGCGGGTGGGCGCTCCCCGCCGGCGAGCGTACGCAGACCACCGACGAGCAGGAGGAACAGCCGCAGGGCGGGCTGGCGTTCCTCGCTGGTCAACCGCTCGGCGGTCTCGAGCATCACCGCGGCCGCGGTGTACCTCGGGTAGTCGACGGCGATCGTGGCGCCGTAGGGAGAGATGATGTCCGCCTGGGTGACCGTGTCCAGCGCCCGGCCGGAATGCAGCAGCAGATCGACGTACGTGCCCGGCTCCAGCCGCGACCCGAACCGCGAGGACGTCTTGCGGACACCCTTGGCGACGGCCCGCACCCGACCGGTCCGACGGGTGAGCACGGTAATGATGCGGTCGGCCTCGGCGAGGGGGGCCGTGCGCAGGACGACACCTTCGTCGCGATACACCGGCACCCGCCCATGGTTGCACGGCCCCGAGTTCATGCGGTGAAGCGAGGTCGCCCGGCAGATGGCCGGTACCAGCCGGGATGTTCTCCTGAGGAGCCCGCCGGGCATCCCGTTCCCATAGCCGGGGGTAGGTACGGCAGTACATGGCGGCATGGACGCGGCATGGACGGTGCCCCGGTGGGGCCCGGCGGCGAGCCGGCTCAGAACCCCAGGCGACGCAGCTGACGCGGATCGCGCTGCCAGTCCTTGGCGACCTTGACATGTAGATCGAGGAAGACCGGGGTGCCGAGGAGCGCCTCGATCTGGGTACGGGCGCGGGAACCGACCTCCTTGAGGCGGGATCCACTGGTCCCGATGACAATCGCCTTCTGGCTGGGCCGCTCGACGAAGACGTTCACCCGGACGTCGAGGAGAGGACGCTGCGCCGGCCTGCCCTCCCGGGGGACCATCTCCTCCACCACGACGGCGAGCGAGTGCGGCAACTCGTCGCGGACCCCCTCCAACGCGGCCTCACGGACGAGTTCGGCGACCATCACCTGTTCCGGTTCGTCGGTCAGCTCCCCACCGGGATACAGCGCAGGCCCGGCGGGCAGCCGGGCGACGAGCACGTCGGCGAGCACGTCGACCTGGTAGGAGCGCACCGCGCTGACTGGAACGATGTCACTGAACTCGCCGAGCCCGGCGATCTCGAGCAGGCGGGCGCCGATCCGATCGGGATCGGCGACCCGGTCTGTCTTGGTGAGGATGGCGACCACCGGGGTGCGCTTGGGCAGCCGGGACAGCTCCTCGGCGATGAAGCGGTCCCCCCGGCCGACCGGCTCGTCCGCGGGCATGCAGAAACCGACGACGTCAACCTCGGACAGCGTGGCCCGCACCACGTCATTGAGCCGCTGCCCGAGCAGCGTGCGCGGCCGGTGCAACCCCGGGGTGTCGACCAGGACGAGCTGGGCGTCGTCGCGGTGGACGATGCCGCGGATGGCGTGCCGAGTGGTCTGTGGTCGCCCGCTGGTGATGGCGACCTTCGTCCCTACCAGCGCGTTCGTCAGCGTCGACTTGCCGGCGTTGGGCCGTCCGACGAGGCAGGCGAAGCCGGCCCGGAACGGCACCGAGGTCGTTGTCGACACGCTAGGTGGTCACCCTGGTCCGGGCGACGCCGTCCGGGCCGGCGAGGAACACCGGGATCCCGGCGCCGAACTCGGCCAACGTCGCCAGGTCGGCGCGGTCGAGCTCGTCCTTCTGCGTGACCACCGCGGCAGCTTCGAACCGGCGGGCGCCACTGGACACCGCGGCGGCCACCGCCGCGCGCAGCGCCGAGATCGCTAGCTCGGCCCGGCCCAGGCCGAGAGTCGCCGCCGCGTAGGTGCGACCGTCGGTGTCACGCAGCGCCGCCCCCTCCGCAGGGTCGCCCGAGGGGGCGTAGGCACGCTGCCGCGCCGCCCTGGCCAGCACCACGAGCTTCGCGTCCTCGGCGGCGAGGTCGAGAGCCGGGGCGCCGTCGGCCGAGTTGCCATCGGCAGGCACGGTCCCCGACCGGGTCACGTCGGCGGTCACGAATTCACCTTTCGGTCCGACGACGAGCTGCGCACGGGTTCGCCGCCGTCGTCGGATCGGGGAGGCGGCGAGCCGTCGTCGCCGTTCGACGGATGCGGCAACCGCTGGACGACCACGGTGCCGATCTGGTTACGCCGGCCGGCGGCCCGTTCCGCCGACAGCCGCAACCCACCGACCGTGACCGTCGCACCCGGGATGGGCACCCGTCCCAGGGCCGTGGCCAGCAGGCCACCGACGGTGAGGGTGTCGTCCGCGCCGGGCAGGTCGTCCACATCGAAGTGGAACAGCTTCGCCAGATCGTCGATGTCGAGCCGGGCGGTTACCCGCGCGGTGTCAGCGTCGATCCACTCCACCGGCGGAACCTCGTTGTCGTACTCGTCGGTGATCTCACCGACGATCTCCTCGAGGATGTCCTCGATGGTGACGAGTCCGGCCGTTCCACCGTACTCGTCGATGACGATCGCCATGTGGGTACGCGACGCCTGCATCTCGCGGAGCAGGTCGTCCGCGGGCTTACTCTCGGGCACAAGCGCGGGCGAACGCATGATCTCAGCGATCGCACCGTCCTCGCCCCCCTCGCGTTCCCGGCGGACCATGTCCTTGAGGAAGGCGATCCCCACCACGTCGTCGACGCTCTCCCCGATGACGGGGATCCGCGAGAAGCCGCTGCGCAGGGCCAGCGCGAGGGCCTGCCGGACGGTCTTCGTCGACTCGATGAAGAGCATGTCCGGACGCGGCACCATCACCTCGCGCACCAGGGTGTCCCCGAGCTCGAACACCGACGCGATCATGTCGCGTTCCTCGCGCTCGATGACCTCGTTCTCCTCGGCGAGGTCGACGAGATCGCGCAGCTCGGCCTCGGAGGCGAAGGGACCATCCCGGAAACCAGGGCCGGGGGTGACCGCGTTGCCGAACGCGATCAGCAGCCGGGGCAACGGCCCGAAGATCCGCGCCAACCGGACCGTGAGACCGGCGCTGGCCAACGCCACCGCGGGGGCGTGCTGGCGGCCCAGAGTACGGGACATCACCCCGACGAGGATGTAGGCGACCAGGGTCGAGGCCAGCGTCCCGAGGCCGATCGCGGCGAACCCGGCCCCGTAGGCGTGCACGAACAGCACCGTGATACAGGCCGCGGCGAGCATCTCCGCGACGATGCGCAGGAGCAGCAGCAGCGCGAGGTAGCGGCCCGGATCGGCCACGACGGTCGCCAGGTTCCGGGCACCGGCCCGGCCCTGGCGGGAGAAGCCCTCGACCGTCACCCGGGAGACCCGGGTCAGGGCCGCGTCGATGCCGCCGAGACCCGCCGCGGCAAGCGAGCCCATCACGGCGATGAAGACGAGAAAAAGATCACCGGAACTCATGCGGACCCCCTTGTGCCGGGTCAGCGTGCGGGCGCGGCAGGGGGCTCTCCGGCGCCACCGCCACGGCCCTGGTCACTGCGGCGGCTCTGGTCACTACGGCGGCCCTCGCCGCCGCCCGCGGCATCGCGGGCGGCGTCCGCGTCGCCGGGGGCCCGCACCGCGCCGTCCCACGACGCGAGCAGCTGGCTCTGTACCTTCCACATCTCGCGTTCCTCGTCCGGCTCGGCGTGGTCGTAGCCGAGCAGGTGCAGGATGCCGTGGGTGCACAGCAGGGACAGCTCGCGATCGAAGGAGTGACCGGCCTGCTCCGCCTGCCGCCGCGCGACGTCCGGGCACAGCACGACGTCGCCGAGCAGGGTGGTCGGATCGTCGTCGACCGACTCCGACCACGAGGCGTCGAAGGCGTCGTCCTGTGGGAAGGACAGGACGTCGGTCGGGCCCTCCTCGCCCATGTACCGGACGTGCAGATCGGTCATAGCCTTCGGCTCCACCAGCATCACCGAGAGCTCGGCGAGCGGGTTCACCTTCATGGCGTCGAGCACGAACCGGGCGAGCGCGGCCAGCCTCACCTCGTCGACGTCACTCGCGCCCGACTCGTTGGCAACGAATACGGCCATCAGCGGTCCTCTCCGACCGCGGCGACGGTCACCGTCGGTCCCGACGGGCAGACCGGGCCGGAGCGGGTGGCGGCGCGCTGGCCGCGTCCCAGCGGGCGTAAGCGTCGACGATCTCGCTCACGAGCCGGTGCCGAACCACATCGGAGCTGGTCAGGGATGCAAAATGGACGTCGTCGAGGCCGTCGAGGATCTCCCGGACCACCCGCAGCCCGCTGCGGGTGCCGCTGGGGAGGTCGACCTGGGTCACGTCCCCAGTAACAACGATCTTCGCGCCGAAGCCGAGCCGGGTGAGGAACATCTTCATCTGTTCCGGCGAGGTGTTCTGGGCTTCGTCGAGGATGATGAAGGCGTCGTTCAGCGTCCGGCCGCGCATGTAGGCCAGTGGGGCCACCTCGATCGTGCCGCTCTGCATCAGCCGCGGGATCGAGTCCGGATCGATCATGTCATGCAGCGCGTCGTAGAGCGGCCGCAGGTAAGGATCGATCTTCTCGTACAGGGTCCCCGGCAGGAACCCGAGGCGTTCCCCCGCCTCGACCGCGGGGCGGGTCAGAATGATCCGGTTCACCTTCTTGGCCTGCAACGCCTGAACGGCCTTCGCCATGGCGAGGTAGGTCTTGCCGGTGCCGGCCGGCCCGATCCCGAAAACGATGGTGTGCTGGTCGATCGCGTCGACGTACCGCTTCTGGTTCAGCGTCTTCGGCCGGATCGTCCGGCCCCGGCTGGAGAGGATGTTGAGGGTGAGAACCTCGGCCGGCCGCTCCTCGGCGCCGCTGCGCAGCATCGCCAGCGAATGGTCGACATGCTGCGGGCTGAGCTCCGTCCCGGCGTCGAGCAGCGCGATGAGCTCGGCGAACAACCTGGCAGCGAGCTCGTTCTCAGCCGGAGCGCCGGTGATGGTGATCTCGTTGCCACGCACATGGATATCCGAGGAGAAAGCCTTCTCGACGGTACGGAGCAGCTGATCCTGGTGACCGAGCAGACTCACCATGCTGTGCGGACCGGGTACGACAATGCGCGTCTGGACCCTGGTGTCGGGCGCGACGGGTGGCGTAACGGATTCGGGCATAAAGAGCGGCCAGCGAGGCCGGGGCACCTCTCAGGATTGATGATCGCGGTAGGCGGCGCGGCGCGGACAGCCGACACCGGGACAGAACCCCTCCAGCCGGAGGGGCCGCCCAGCGAGGCGGACCACGGGCGCTACCTGGCCAGTCTATCCATCACCGCGCCGGGCCGTCCCAACGACCGAGGTCCGCGAACACGACCGCCGCGGCCACGACGCCGGCGGTGGATGTGCGCAGCACCGTCAAACCGAGCCGCGACACAATCGCTCCGGCCTCACCCAGCGTGGCCAGTTCCGGCTCGGACACCCCTCCCTCGGGGCCCACGACGAGCACCAGCTCCGCCGCCGAGGCGGTCGGGCCCACCCGCTCCGGCACCTCAACCGAGCGGACCAGTCCAACCGAGCGGGCCAGTCCGACCAACGGGATGGTCGCCTCCTCGTGCAGGACGACGGCAAGCGCCGCCGCCCGCACCCGCTCGACAACCTCCTTCAGGCCGGCCAGCTCGCCCACCACTGGCCAGTGCAGTCGGTGGGACTGCTTCGACGCCTCCTCCGCGGCTCTGACCCAGCGTTCCCGGGCCCGCACGCCACGGACATCCTCCCAACGGGCCACGGACCGGGCCGCCGACCACGGCACGATCTCGTCGACACCGACCTCGGTCAGCATCTCCACCGCCCGCTCGCCCCGATCCCCCTTGGCAAGGGCCTGCACGACAACCAGCCGGGGGCTCGGGGCCCCGGCGGCGGCCCGGCGCCGGACGGCGCAGTCGATCTCATCCCGCCGGACGGCGACGACCTCGCACTCCACCGCATGGCCAAGACCGTCGGTCACGTCGACCGGTTCCCCCGGCCGCAGCCGGCGCACCATGGCCGCATGGCGACCCTCCGGACCAGCGAGGGTGAACGAGTCCGCGATCGGCAGCGGCGACAGCCGGAACAGGGCGCTGGTCAGGATGCATCCTCTCCGCAGCGGTCACGGCCGACGACCGGGCTAACGGCCACGGCGCGTGCCCCGCCGCCGGAACAGCCCCGCCGCGCCGCCGTCGGAGGATCCGCCCACGACGGCCGGCGCCTCCTCGTCGCGCAGCTTCGCCAACTCCCGCAGCAACCGCTCCTGCTCGCCGTCCAGCTTCGTCGGAGTCTCGACGTTGATGTGGATGTGCAGATGACCGCGCCCGGCGGCCCGCAGATGCGGAACCCCGCGCCCGGCGAGCTTGATGACCTCACCGGGCTGGGTGCCGGGCTTCACGGCGATGGTCTCGGTGCCGTCGAGGGTCTCCAGCGTGGCGGAGGTGCCGAGCGCCGCCGAGGTCATCGGCAGCGGCAGCTCACAGTGCAGATCGTCGCCCTCCCGGGTGAAGACCGGGTGCTGCTTCTCGGAGACCTCGACGTAAAGGTCACCGGGCGGCCCGCCGCCGGGCCCGACCTCGCCCTCGCCCGACAGCCGGATGCGCATGCCGTCCTCGACCCCGGAGGGGATCTTCACGGTGAGCGTCCGGCGCTTGCGTACCCGGCCGTCGCCGCCGCAGTCCCGGCAGGGATGCTCGATCACGGTGCCGGTACCCGAACACCGCGGACAAGGCCGGGAGGTCACCATCTGGCCGAGGAAGGAACGGGTGACCTGCTGGACCTCGCCCCGCCCGCCGCAGGTACCGCAGGTCGACGGGTGCGTGCCGGGAGCCGCACCGGCGCCGGTACACGTCGAGCACACCGCCGCCGTGTCCACGGTGATCTCGCGCGTGGCGCCGAACGCGGTCTCGGACAGGTCGAGCTCGATACGCAGCAGCGCGTCGTTGCCGCGCCGGACCCGGGACCGGGGCCCACGGCTCGACCCGCCGCCGAAGAAGGCGTCCATGATGTCACCAAGGCCGCCGAAACCGGCGCCGAACGGCGAACCACCACCGCCGCCGCCGCCGGACGCGAGCGGATCGCCGCCCAGGTCGACGATCTGGCGCTTCTCCGGATCGGAGAGCACCTCGTACGCGGCCGTGACGCCCCGGAATCGCTGCTGCGCATCCGGATCTGGATTGACGTCCGGATGCAGCTCACGGGCCAGTTTGCGGTAGGCCCGCTTGATCTCGTCGTTCGACGCTTCCCGGCGTACGCCCAGAACGGCGTAATAATCCACTGCCATCAGTCGGCACCCAAGAGTTCACCCACATATTTGGCGACGGCCCGGACGGCCGCCATCGTCCCCGGATAGTCCATGCGCATCGGGCCGACCACCCCCATCCCACCCAGCGCGAAGGGACCACGACCGTATCCCGTGGCCACCACCGCGGTGGACCGGAGGGCGTCCACATCCGTTTCGCGACCGATCCGTACGGTTACAGTACCGGTCTCCCGCGCCGAGCCGATGAGCTTCATCAGCACGACCTGTTCTTCCAATGCCTCAAGTATCGACCGCAACGAGTCGGCGAAGTCGACCGGGGACCGCGTGAGATTCGCCGTCCCGGCCATCGCGATGCGCTCCTCCTGCCGCTCGACCAGCGACTCCAGCACGGCGCCGGCCATCGTGGTCAGGTAAGGGCGCAGCTCGGAGCGGGTGCTGTCGGGCAGGGCCGCGACGATGTCGGGGGCGTCGACCAAGCGCCGGCCGGCCAGCGCGCAGTTGAGCGCGGAACGCAGCTCGCCGGCGACCTCGTCGTCGATGGGTACGAGGCTGTCGACGATACGCTGCTCGACCCGCCCGGTGTCGGTGATGAGGACCATCAGCAGGCGGTACGGGCCGAGCGTGACAACCTCGATGTGCCGGATGCTGCTACTCGACAGGGAGGGGTACTGCACGACGGCCACCTGCCGGGTGAGCTGGGCGAGCAGCCGCACGGAGCGGCGCACCACGTCGTCCAGGTCGACGGCGCCCTCCAGGAAGCTCTGGATCGCCCGACGTTCAGCCCGGGACAGCGGCTTCACCCCGGACAACCGGTCCACGAACAACCGGTAGCCCTTGTCCGTCGGTATCCGTCCTGCGCTGGTATGGGGCTGTGTGATGTACCCCTCTTCCTCCAGGGCGGACATGTCGTTACGGACAGTAGCTGATGACACACCGAGGTTGTGCCGCTCCGCCAGCGCCTTGGAACCCACCGGCTCGTTGCTCAGCACAAAGTCCTCAACAATCGCCCGAAAGACTTCGAGCCGCCGATCCTCCAGCACGCGGTCGCACCCCCTTCACCAGGCGGGACGTGGCCGGGCCACGGTATGTACAGCGGCGGGCACCCAGCTTGGCACTCGGCCGCAGTGAGTGCCAAGTGTAGCCGCCTGCTCAGGTCGAAGCACAGAACATGAGCCGCCCCACGAATTACCGGTGAGGGCCCGGCGACGTCCTCATAACGAAACGAACACGCCGGTACCCAGGTTCCAGTCCCGCCCGATCGGGCCACTGGACGGCCGCCAGTCGGGCAGCGGCACCAGTCGGGCAGCGGCATCAGCCGGGCAGCAGGGCTCGCACGACCGTGTCGGTGAGCAGACGACCGCGACGGGTGAGACGCACCCGGCCGAACTCCAGGGCACCGGGTTCCACCAGGCCGGACTTCGCGAGCCCGGCGGCGGCCTCCCGGCCGGCCCCGTCCAGCTCACCGACGGCCAGTCCCTCGGCCAACCGGACGCCCAGCATGACCCGCTCGACCCTGCGGGCCTGCGCGTCGAGCTCCTCCCGGGCGGCCGCGGGACTGCGCCCGGCCCCCAGCCGGGCCGCGTACTCCGCCGGATGACGCACGTTCCACCATCGCACCCCGCCGACGTGGCTGTGCGCGCCCGGACCGATCCCCCACCAGTGATCTCCGCGCCAGTACCCCAGATTGTGCCGGCACCGGGTACCGGCCCCCCGCGACCAGTTGCTGACCTCGTAGCTGGTCAGGCCGGCCGCGCACAGAGCGTCATCGGCCTGCAGGTAGCGGTCGGCAAGCAGGTCGTCGTCGGGTTCGAGCAGCTCGCCCCGGCGGACCCGGCGGGACAGTTTCGTGCCCTCCTCAACCGTCAGCGCGTAGGCACTGACGTGGTCCGGGCCGAGCTGGATCGCCGCGTCCAGGCTCGCCGCCCAGTCCGCCTCCGACTCGCCCGGAGCCCCGTAGATGAGGTCCAGGCTGACCTGGTCAAAGCCGGCCTTGCGGGCCCAGCGCATCACCTCGGGCACGCGGCCGGGGGTGTGCCGCCGGTCCAGGGCGGCGAGGACGTGCGGACGGCTACTCTGCATGCCAAAGGAGATCCGGGTGTAACCGGCGGCGCGCAGCTGCTCCAGTTGCGCCGGATCCACCGACTCCGGATTCGCCTCGGTAGTGATCTCCGCGTCGGGCGCCAACCCGAACCCGTCGTCCAGGATCCGCAACAGCCGCCCGAGATCGTCAGCGGTCAACAGGGTCGGCGTGCCGCCACCGACGAAGACCGTGGAGATCACGAGCTCCTGCTCACCAAGCACGGTACGCGCGAGCCGGACCTCGCCAGTCGCGATGTCGACGAACGTCGTGAGGCCCACCGACGACACCAGTGCGCCGCCCAGGTCGGCCGCCGTGTAGGTGTTGAAGTCGCAGTAGCCGCAGCGCGCCGCACAGTAGGGCACATGCACGTAGACCCCGAACGGTCGCCGGGTCACCTCGGCCAGCGCGGCAGCCGGGAGGGCACCGTCGTCCGGCGGAGGCGAGCCGTCGGGAGGCTTTTGTGGCATGCCCCCAGTGTGCCCCCAACGTGTGCTCTCGCGGCAACGCTACGTTTGTCAACCGCGTCGGCGGGCCAAGGATGGCCACACGAGGACCACCTGGAGATAAGGCCGGAATACCCGCTTCAGCGAAGCTGGCCGAGTGTAATGACATTTTGTCATCGTTGGGCACAGAAGGGAAAATATGAGTGGTTCACCGTGGACCGATCGACGTCGGTGCGAAAAGATCCGGTCATGGACGACGACGCCAGGGCCGTTCTCGACGAGATCTTCGAACTGCTCCCACCCCGAACCACCGTGTACCGTTCCAGCGCCGCCGCCCCCGTCGCGGGCCTGTCGTTCTCCGAACCGGCCACCGAACCGATCCGTCTCCCGGCCACCCCCCTGCCGACCGGCTGAGCGGCCGACCCACCGAACAGGCAGATGGCGCCACGGTCCCGCGTCGGCCCCGCACCGGACTCACTTCACCGCCGGCTTGCCGGTGTCCGTGGACAGCGCCGCGATGAAGGCCTCCTGTGGCACCTCGACCCGACCGATCGTTTTCATCCGCTTCTTGCCCTCCTTCTGCTTCTCGAGCAGCTTGCGCTTGCGGGTGATGTCGCCGCCGTAGCACTTGCCGAGCACGTCCTTGCGGATGGCGCGGATGTTCTCCCGCGCGATGATCCGGCTGCCGATCGCCGCCTGGATCGGCACCTCGAACTGCTGACGCGGAATCAGCTCGCGCAGCTTGGTCGTCATGGACACGCCGTAAGCGTAGGCCTTCTCACGGTGCACGATCGCCGAGAAAGCATCGACGGTCTCCCCCTGCAACAGGATGTCGACCTTCACCAGATCGGCCAGCTGCTCCCCCGCCGGCTCGTAGTCGAGGCTGGCATAGCCCCGGGTCCTGGACTTCAGGGCGTCGAAGAAGTCGAAGATGATCTCACCGAGGGGCAACGTGTACTTGAGTTCCACCCGGTCGGTCGACAGATAGTCCATCCCCTTCAGGACGCCGCGCCGGCCCTGGCACAGTTCCATCACCGCCCCGACGAAGTCGGTCGGCAGCAGCAGCATCGCCTCGACGACGGGCTCGTACACCTCGGCGATCTTCCCACCCGGCCAGTCACTGGGATTGGTCACTGTGACCTCGGAAAGGTCCTCCATGACCACCCGGTAGACGACGTTCGGGGCCGTGGAGATGAGGGTGAGGTTGAACTCGCGCTCCAGCCGCTCCCGGACGATCTCCAGATGCAGCAGGCCCAGGAAGCCGCACCGGAATCCGAACCCCAGTGCCGCGGAGGTTTCCGGTTCGTAGGTCAGGGCGGCGTCGTTGAGCTGAAGCTTGTCGAGAGCCTCGCGCAGCGCGGGATACTCGCTGCCGTCGATCGGATACAGCCCGGAGTACACCATCGGCAACGGATCCCGATAGCCACCGAGCATCTCCGTCGCCGGCCGCCGGGTAGTGGTGATGGTGTCGCCGACCCGGGCCTGCCGGACGTCCTTGACCCCAGGGATGACGTAGCCGACCTCGCCGACCGACAGCGACCCGGTCGGATGGGGGTCCGGCGAGATGACACCTACCTCGAGGGTCTCGTGGCTCGCGCCGGTCGACATCATCAGACACCGGTCGCGGGTGGTCAGCGTGCCATCGACCACCCGTACATAGGTGATGACGCCGCGGTAGATGTCGTAGACGCTGTCGAAGATCATCGCACGAGCCGGACCGTCCGGATCGCCGACCGGGGCGGGCACCCGGCGCACGATCTCGTTGAGCAGCTCCGGCACCCCCTGACCGGTCTTGCCGGACACGCGGAGCACCTCGCCCGGTTCGCAGCCGATAATCGTCGCGATCTCCTCAGCGTACTTCTCCGGCTGGGCCGCCGGAAGATCGATCTTGTTGAGTACCGGAACGATGGTCAGGTCGTTCTCAATCGCCAGGTACAGGTTCGCCAGAGTCTGCGCTTCGATGCCCTGGGCCGCGTCGACCAGCAGCACCGCGCCCTCGCAGGCCGCGAGCGAACGGCTCACCTCGTAACTGAAGTCAACGTGGCCCGGCGTGTCGATGAGATGCAGGATGTAGTCCCGACCATCGTCGGCCCGCCATGGCAGGCGCACGTTCTGGGCCTTGATGGTGATCCCGCGCTCACGCTCGATGTCCATGCGGTCGAGGTACTGCGCGCGCATGTTGCGCGCCTCCACGACACCGGTCACACCAAGCATCCGATCGGCAAGGGTCGACTTGCCGTGGTCGATGTGGGCGATGATGCAGAAGTTGCGGATCATCGCCGGGTCGGCGCCGGGCGCCAGGTGCGGGGCTGTGGACACGCGGAGAGTTCTCGTTTCGCTTGCGGTGATCACGGTGGAGCCGCCCGTGCCGAGATCTGGGTCGACCACCTTCATCGTGCCAGGAGCCGCGCGCGCCGGTGCGCCGGTGCGCCGGCGCGCGGGGGTTTGATAATCTGAGTGCCGTCCGTGATGGGCCGCATCGTCGTCGTGACGGGCCGTATCGTCGTCCGGTCATGATCTGCTCGCCGTTCCGTGCGGCGCGTACTATAACGTGTCCGCACCACCCCGACTCGACAAATCAGAGGTTCTCCCGCGTGGCCAACATCAAGTCGCAGATCAAGCGCAACCTCACCAACGAGAAGCGGCGGCTGCGCAACAAGGCTGTGAAGTCGGAACTCAAGACGCACGTGCGTCGCTTCCGCGACGCCGTGGAGGCCGGTAACGTCGAGCGCGCCGACGAGACGCTGCGGATCGCGTCCCGCAAGCTGGACAAGGCCGTCAGCAAGGGTGTCATTCACGCCAACCAGGCCGCCAACAAGAAGTCGGCGCTGGCTCGCGCGCATGCCGACTTGGCCGCCAGCTGAGTCGTCTTCCTCCAGCCGGGGCGCCGCAGGCGTCCCGGCCTTTCCGCGTGTCCACCCGCCGGTCAGGCCTCTCGTCCGGTCAGAGCCCCCTGCACGGCGTGGAACGGGCTCCGGGCTGCAGTGGGGCCGGTTCCGCCGAGACGTCGTCCGGCCGGATCAGCCGCTCAAGCACCTCGTGATAGGCAACCATCGCGCCGACGGTCAGCGGGAGGACACCGACCACCCAGGCGCTCGCAAGATCACCGAGTGCAATCACCACCGTGACCAGCCCAGTCACGATCATGAGCAGTCCCCGCATCCAGCCCGCAGGTAGCACCCGCAGGCCGAACCAGCCGCCCGGCGGCGGGGCGTCAGGGTCGACGGCCGGCTGGGGAGCCACGACGAGGCCGGCACCGGCTCCCGGACCGTCGGTCATCCCCGGCTCCCGGCCGCCCGGGCCCGCCCACCCGACCTGGCCACGGCGACCTCGCGCAACAGTTTCTCCAAGGCGTAACCGGCGTCGACCGCAGTGCCCTTGACGCCAGCGTCGGCCTCGGCGGCCGCCCGCAGGGCCTGGCCGAGACCCCGGTCCGACCAGGCCCGGGCGGAGCGCTGCGCCTTCTCGACCTTCCAGTCCGGCATGCCCAGGGCTCGGGCGAGATCCCACTTCGAGCCAGGACCCGCGGACGCCACCCGGGCGAGGTCACGCAGACCACCGGCGACGGCACTGGAGACCAGTACGGCCGCGGTACCCCCCTCCAGGGACTGACGCAGCAGCGTCAACGCCTGCGGCAGGTCGCCGCCGATGATCGCGTCCGCGACGACGAACCCGCTGGCCTCGGCCCGGCCCCGGTGGAAACGGGCCACCGCGGCCTCGTCGAGCAGCCCGTCGGTGTCGGCCACGAGCTGATCGCAAACGGCGGCGAGCTCACGCAGATCACCGCCGACCGCGTCGAGCAGGGCGCGCACCGCGCCCTCGCTGACCCGGCCGCCGAGACGCCGCACTTCGGCGACGACGAAATCGTGACGCTCCCGCGGCTTGGTGATCTTCACTGCCGGCACGACCCGCGCGCCCGCGGCCTTCATCGCGTCCGCGAGTTTGCGGTTCTTCACCGCTCCGCTGTGGACGACGACGAGCACGACGTCGTCGAGCGGACGACCGATGTACTCCAGCAACGCGTCACGCAGATCCTCGGCGAGGTCCTGCGTGCCACGGACGACCATCACCCGGCCACCTCCGAACATCGAGGTGGCGCCGAGGTCGATCAGATCGGCCTCGCTGAGCTCACCGGCCGCCCGGTCGACGACCTCGACGTCGGGATCACGGGCCCGAGCCGCGTCGAGAACCCCGCGCACGGCTCGACCGACGAGTAGATCCTCGCCGCCGGTGACGAGGACGAGCGGCGGCAGTGCAGAGGAGGACACGCAGGTGAGCATGTCACGATCCGCCCCCAGGCCGGCGGAGCACCACCGAGACGCGGACCCGCGCCCCCGACCCGGAGGCGGCTCCCGCCGGCGACCCGGACTCGGCGGACCCGGCGGGTGCCGCCGCGGCGACCACCGCCACCGCGCCGTCGCGGTCGGTCCGGGCGACGGCCATGCCGGACCGGCGCAGCGTCCGCAGGGTGGACCGCGCGGGATGACCATAGCTGTTCCCGGTGCCGACACTGATCAGGGCAAATCGGGCCCCGGTCGCCGCGAGGAAGGTGACGTCCTGATCCGCGGCGCCGTGATGGGGCACCTTGAGCACGTCGGCTCGTAGCGCCGTCCGATCCCCCGGCCGGCCGGTCAACATCCGCTGGGCCGGCGGCTCCACATCCCCGGTGAGCAGGATGGTCACCTCCCCCACCCGTGCGGAGAGCACCAGGCTCGCGTTGTTGGGATCGCTCTCGGTGCCGTGCAACACGGTGCGCGGAGCCAGGACGGTCCAGGAGACCGCCCCCACCCGTGCCCGGGAGTCGATGACGGCCGTCCGCAGCGGCACACCGGCCCGCCGGGTCCACTGTTGGACCCGATGCCACTGGAGAACGGGTTCCCCCAGCGGGCTGCTGAGTACCTCCCCCACCGGAAGCCGGCCGAGCACGGCCGGCAGCCCCTCGACGTGATCGGCGTGGAAGTGACTGAGAATGACCACCGGTATCCGTCGCACGCCGAGGTCAGAGAGGCAGCGGGTCAGCAGGGCCGGATCGGGGCCGGCATCGACCAGCACCGCGGTGCCCGGTCCCGCCGACAGCACGAGGGCGTCGCCCTGACCGACGTCGCAGGCGACCAGGCGCCAGCCGGGCGGCGGCCACGGCGCCAGCCGCCCGGCAACGGCGCATCGCGCCAGGAGCAGGCCGACCAGGGCCGCGGCGACCAGTCGCCGCGGCACCCGGATCTGTCGCT
>NZ_CDWTMG010000003.1:44587-78791 GCF_977945845.1 Frankia sp. CcMO1 | reverse complement strand
CAACAGTCACCATCGCCGCGATCAACGAATGGCTGCCCCGATAAACTTCCCAAACAGGCCCTAGTCCGCAATCCGGTCGAGCGGGCGAAGACCCGGCTGGGCATGGCCGGCACGCGGATGAGCGAACTGCGCACGATCACGGTGAATGACAGCGGGGTAATCGCCCCGGAAACCGGTGCCGGCGCCCCGGAGACGAGCCTCCGGGTGCCGGTGGTGAACCCCACGGCCATCGCCGCACCACCGGCCATCGCGATGTCACCTGCTGCGGTGTCACCCGCTGCGGGGACGTGGTCTCCCGGTCCCCGCACGCCCGCCGTCCCCGGCAGTGCCGGCAGATCCGATGGCCCCAACGCGCCGGGCGGCCCGCCCGGCCCCGGCAACGGGGACCGCCCCGACCCCGCGCTGGTCAACGCGCTGCTGCGGGACTGGCTCGCCGAGGCACACGCCGGCACGCAGGTGCTGCTGGCCCGGGTCGCCGCCGGGGACGCGGACGCCTGGACCACGGTGAACGCCTTCACCACCGAGCAGTCCCGCGGGCTGAAGAACCTGCTGAGATCGCTTCCCGTGGGCTCGGTCGGACCGGCGCATGCGGCTCTGGATCTCATCGACGACGTCAGGCGCAGGCTTGGCCCGCGGGCACCAGCGCCGGTCCAGGCCCCCTCACCTGTCCGCCCGATCTCTCCGATCGTGCCGGCCGGTGACGCGCTCACCACCCCGCCCTACGTGGCGCCGCTGCTCTCCGTACCTCGGCCCACGGCGACCGGGGCCACCGCCGCGCCCGCCCTCAGCACTCCCACCCCCAGCGGCGCCGACACCGGCTCGCCAGGGCCCCCGAGCCCGGCGCCGGGTGGTGCCACCAGCGGAACGACCACCCCGACCACCGCCCCGACCCTGGCCCTGGCTCCCGCCACAACCCCGGCACCGTCATCGGCGTCGGTCCCCGCCTCACCAGAGCTGATCATCACCGAATCAGCCAACCCGCCCGGCAGGCGGGGCACCGACGCGGCTCCCGCCACGACCCCGGCAGACGACACGACCGCCTCCGATGCCACGCCGACCACGGTAGGCGCGCCCTCGCCGCAGAGCCCCCCGGACGGGGTGCCGACGCCGGGATCCCGTTAGCCCACGAGGGCCACGGCGCCGCGTTCTCCCCGGGTGTTCTGCAGCATCTCGGCGACGAGGAAGGCCAGTTCCAGCGCCTGCCCGGTGTTCAGACGTGGGTCGCAGGCGGTCTCGTAACGGCCGCCGAGGTCGTCTTCCCCGATGAGTTCGGCCCCACCGAGGCACTCGGTGACGTTCTCCCCGGTCAGCTCGATGTGCAGGCCACCGGGGTGGGTGCCCAACGCCTTGTGGACCTCGAAGAAGCCGAAGACCTCGTCGAGGACATCATCGAAGTGGCGCGTCTTGACGCCGCTCACGTCACGGGTGTTGCCGTGCATCGGATCGCACGACCACACCACGGGCGGCCCGGCAACGTTGACCTTCTCGATGATCGAGGGCAACGTGTCCCGGACCCGCTTCGCCCCCATCCGGGAGATCAGGGTGAGCCGGCCGGGGACATGGTCGGGGTTGAGCCGCTCGGCAAGCTCGAGGACCTCGTCCGGGCCAGCCTTCGGCCCGATCTTGCAGCCGATCGGATTGCCCACCCGGGACAGCAGGTTGACATGGGCACCATCGAGGTCCCGGGTCCGCTCGCCGATCCAGATCATGTGGGCGGACAGGTCGTACGGATCGCCGGTGGCGTCCTCGATCCGGGTCAGAGCACGCTCATACTCCAGCAGAAGGCCCTCGTGACTCGTGAACAGCTCGACCCCGCTCAGCGCGGCGGTCCGATCGAGGTCGATGCCACAGGCGGCCATGAAGGCGAGGGCACGCTCGATGTCCGTCGCCATCACCTCGTAGCGGCGACCCGCCGCGGAATCCCGCACGAACGCCTTGTTCCACTCGTGGACCTTCGACAGGTCGGCGAAACCGCCGGTGGCGAAGGCCCGCACGAGGTTCAGCGCGACTGCGCTCTGATGGTAGGCGGCGACCATCCGCATCGGATCGGGCCGCCGCGCGGCGGCCGTGGGCGCGATGTCGTTGACGGCGTCGCCCCGGTAGGAGGGCAGCCCGGTGCTGGCCTCGATGTCCGCGGACCGCGGCTTGGCGTACTGCCCGGCGATGCGGGCGACCTTCACCACCGGCGTGCTCGCACCATAGGTGAGGACGACCGCCATCTGCAGCAGCGTCTTGACCTTGTCCCGAATCTTGTCGGCGGTGTTCGCCACGAAGGTCTCGGCGCAGTCACCGCCCTGCAACAGGAACGCCTCGCCCCGAGCAACCAGCGCGAGACGGTCGGTCAGGGACCGAACCTCGGGCGCGGTGACCAGCGGGGGGAGGGCCGCAAGCTGGTCGTAGGCGGCTCTCAACTCTGCCGGGTCAGGCCAGGACGGCTGCTGCTTGGCCGGAAGGGTCCGCCAGAGATCCAGTACGCTCACGACACCAGGGTACGGGCCCAGTCGAGTTCGGGCGGTCACCATCGCCCGACATTTTTCCGGGGAATCGGCGTCTTCCTTCGGACAGGCATCCGCCCGGGAATCGGCACCCAGCCCTGGCTCCCGGACCGGGATTGGTTCCCGGACCGGGTCCGGCCCGACGGCCCGCCCCTTCCCTGGTCAGCCGGGTCAGCCGAAGAAGATCTCGGCCTCGTGGTAGAGCTCCTCGGGCACCGTCTTGAGCTCACGGGTCGCATCCTGCAGCGGAACCCGGTCGATGCGGGTGCCGTGCAGGGCGACCATCACCCCGAAGTCGCCTTCGTGCACGGCGTCGACAGCGTGCAGTCCGAAACGCGTCGCGAGCCACCGGTCGAAGGCCGTGGGCGTGCCGCCGCGCTGCAGATGCCCGAGCACCGTGGCACGCGCGTCACGACCAGTGCGGGCGCGGATCTCGGTCTCCAGGACCGCCCCGATGCCCTGCAGACGGACATGCCCGAAGGCATCGACCTCGCCCTCCCTGGCGACCATGGTGCCCGTGATCGGGACGGCGCCCTCGGCCGCGACGATGATCGGCGCGTAGTGGGTGGCAAATCGAGCCTCGACGAAGGCGCACACCTTGTCGAAATCGAACGGCCGCTCCGGGATGAGAATGACGTTGGCTCCCCCCGCCATGCCGCTGTGCAGGGCGATCCACCCGGCATGGCGGCCCATGACCTCAACGATCAACACCCGGTGATGGCTTTCCGCGGTGGTGTGCAGCCGGTCAATCGCCTCCGTGGCGATGTTGACCGCGGTGTCGAAACCGAAGGTGTAGTCCGTCGCGGAGAGGTCGTTGTCGATAGTCTTGGGCACTCCGACCACGGGCAGTCCCTCGGCGTGCAGCTGGGCGGCCACCCCCAGGGTGTCCTCCCCGCCGATCGCGATGAGCGCGTCCACCGCGGCGGCGGCGAGGTGCTCGCGCACCAGCGCGGGCCCGTCCACGGCGGCGTAGGGATTCGTGCGGCTGGAGCCGAGGATCGTGCCGCCGCGCGGGAGGATCCCCCGCACGGCCGCGATGTCCAGAGGGACCGTCTCGCCGGTCAGCGGCCCCCGCCAGCCGTCCCGGTACCCGACGAAGCTGTGGCCGTAGACGCTCTCTCCCTTGCGCACGACGGCCCGGATCACCGCGTTGAGTCCCGGGCAGTCGCCGCCACCGGTCAGTACGCCGATCCTCATCCCGAGTTCTCCCGTCGACCGTACACCGCTTTCTCCGGCGGCAGCGTAGCGGGAGGGCCGTACTTCAGGACAACATTGTGGTTACGTGGCGTGGCGACGATAGGCCGCCGCGGCCGCGTCATCGACTCATCGGGATGGGTGACTCATCGGGATGGGTCCGAGACGGCGGCAGCCTGGGCGCGCAGCGGGGCGAGAACCCGCCACCGGGCGAGGTTGTGCAAGGCGTCAGCGAGCGCATCGTGGGCGTTGGGCGGCGGTGCGGGAAGAACCGGCCGGCCCACTTCCTCCCACAGCTGACGCAGGTCCCGGGTGAAGCGGGGCAGCTGGGCGGGCAGGGCGGGCATCGTACCGAAGAGCTGGCAGAGCACCACGTGGTCATAGGCCCCGTACCAGGCCCACAGCTCGAGGGTACCACCCGCGGTCAACAGCGCGGCGACCTCGTCACGGATTCGGGCCCGCGGCTTCCACGCCTCGCCCGACGGCGACGGCAGCTGGTCGATGACGTTGCGACGGACCCAGGGCACGGCCCACGACGGATCGAACTCGGTCGACACGGCATAGTACCGCTGTGTGCCGTCCTCGCTGACGATTCCGATGCTGACCAGATCGAGCCAGTGATGACCGGTGTCGGTGCGTTCGATGAACTCGGTGTCGTAAAAGAAGCGGGTTCCCACCAGCTCAGTCTCCTCCGACCGAGGTGTCCGCCATGGTCGGCGGCTCGGCCGCGGACCACCCCGGGCCAGGGCCCGAGCGCCGGCGCCACGGGCGCAGCAAGGCCCCGAGCAGCAGCGCCGCCAGGGCGGCACCGATCAACGGCAGCAGCCACAGCAGCGGCCCGGAGTACTCCTCCGTGGCGTCATCCCCGGACGCCGCCGCCCGCGGACCGCCCGGCCCCGGCGACCGCCCTCCTGCCGGGACGATCGCCGGCGTCGCGCGGCAGCCGGCCGCACCCGCGACGGACGGCGGAGTCACCGCGGGACCGGTCGCCGGGGAGACCCGGACCTCGACCCGGGCGGCGCCAGGATCATTGACGAGGCAGAGCAGACCAGCCCCGGGCGCGGACGTCACCCGCGCCCCGGTGACCTGCACCTGGTAGCCCGTCGGATAGGACCAGGCCGGCACGCTGATCGCGGTCGCCGTGCCGGCAGCGAGGGGCGGCCCGGCCGACGGCGTGGTCCGGTAGGCCACCATCAGCACCCGCGACGCGTCGAAGCGCAACACCTCCGGTACCCCGGCGATGGCCACGGGGTAGGGGCGGACGATGTCTGCGGGCGGGGCGGGCGCCCGGCGTTCGGCGCCGCTGCTCCCGACGGGCGCGGCGGTGCCCACCGTGCCCCCGGTCGGGCTCGGGGCGTCGTAGAACCAGCTCAGGCCGAACGCGTCGGCGGAGGCGACGAGACCGCGGACGCTGGCCGCCGACCCGTCCTTCCAGCCGACCAGGTATCCGGTCGGATCATTGACCGCCACCGTCGATGCGGCGTCGAACGGGGCGGGCCGGTTCCGCCACAGCAGGTGAGTGCCGTCATGCGCGGCCACCGCCGCTACGAGACTCTCACCGCCGCCACCACCCTCGGGCACCTCGTAGCCGAGCAGGCCCGGCACGTCGCGGAACCGCGTCGCCAACCGTTCGAGCCCCGCGGCGAGGCCGGCGACGGAGGGTACGTAGCCCGCCGAGGCGGGCACGATCCGCAGCGTGACCCGCAACCCGCGGTCGGTGAACATGCGGGTGAGGGCGGCGGCCTGGTCGAGTCCGGGGTCGGCGGGCGTGGTCGCCGCGCCGGCACCGTCGAGGACCGGCCCACCGGATGTCGCCGGGAAGCGGCCGCCGCTTGCCATCGGGACCGCTAGGCGCACCCCGGTAAATCCGAAGCCGACCCAGGTGTCGATGTCCCCGGCGGTGGGCGTCACCCCGGCCGGCACCGTGATCCCGTGCAGGACGACCACCCGACGATCACTGTCCGTGAGGTACGTTCCCGAGCGACCGATCGTATCGGCCGGGGCGGCGCCCACGGGCGGTCCAGCAGGTGCGGTGGGGGAACCGGCCGCCGAGGCCCCGGGCACCGGACCCGTTCCCGCGAGGCAGCCAACGATCAGGCCGAGCGCGACCAGAAGCGGACGCCGTCCCGGGAATCGCCGGGGATGCTCGAAGCCGCGACGCCGCCCGATCGTCGTCCAGCCAGGAACGCTGTCACCACACACCGGACCATCCTGCCGTGTCCACCGCAAACGGGTCAGACCGCCCGGTCGATCCGGTCTTTGGCGGCGCGTGGATTCGCCGGCGCCGTGACCGGCAGCCCGAGCTGATCCGGAGACCGAGCCGGCGTCGCCGCCCCAGGGGAACCCTGCGCCGTGCTGGTGGACGCCGGGGAGACCTGCGCCGGGGTGGTAGACCCCGCGGGCGCGCCGGCAGCGGCAGCCGCCTGTGCCCGGGCGGCCGCGAGCTCCTCCTTGGCCCGCTTCGCGTACATGTCCACATACTCCTGGCCGGACAGGGCCATCAGCTCGTATATGATCTCGTCGGTGACCGAGCGCAGGACGAAGCGATCATCTGCCATGGCCGCGTAGCGGCTGAAGTCGAGCGGGCGGCCGATGCGGATGCCGACCCGACGGATCTTCGGAACCAGCTGGCCCGGCGGCTGGACCTCGAAGGTCCCGATCATCGCCACGGGGATGACCGGGACCCCGGCTTCCAGCGCCAGGCGCGCGACACCGACCTTGCCGCGGTAGAGCCGGCCGTCCGGGGATCGGGTGCCTTCCGGATAGATCCCGAGCAGGCGGCCCTGGCGGAGCACCCGGACCCCCGAGCGCAACGCGCCCTCGCTCGCCTTGCCGCCGCTGCGATCGATCGGGATCTGGCCGACGCCACTGAAGAACACCCGCTTGAACCACCCCTTGACGCCCGCCTCGGTGAAGTAGTCGCTCTTCGCCAGGTAGGTGACACGGCGGGGGACGACCAGCGACAGGAAGAGGTGGTCCAGGAAGGAGAGATGGTTGCCGGCGAGGATCGCGGGCCCCTCCGGGGGGATGTTCTCTGCCCCCTCGACCCAGGGACGCCAGAACAGTCGCAGGACAGGTGTCAGGAACACCTTGACCACCCAGTAGAACAAGACAGCTCCCACCTGGTCACCGCCGCACGACGACGGCCCGCCGGGGGCGCCCGTGGCCAGTCGCCCGTCTTCATCCGCCGACGCCGATCACACCTGGCCCGAACCTCCCACGAACCGTCCGGTCGGTCGGGAACCGGGGCGCACGCCGCCGGTCCACGACCCGCGGCCTCGCCGGGGTCCGCCACGGAGACCCCGACGATCCTTGCGACCCCACCGCACCAGGGCCGGGTCGCCCAGGGCCGGTCGCAAGGATGATGGGCTTGCTTGAGCCTAAGGAGAGGTCATCACGACGTCCACCGAACAGGGTCTACCCCGCTCGGCGTGTCATTCTCCGGTGCCGGCCAGGAAACCTGACGGCGGGCCCCCAGCCTCCCGCAGACCGCGCCTCGATCCCGATGTCCCGCGCGCGTACCCACCCATCACCGATATCATCAGGCGGGGACTTTCCGTCCGGCGGCTCCTGCGCAGCGATGTTGCGCAGCGAGTGAGACACGCACGACCGTGGCCTCAGCCCGCGGACCGTGCGAGCATGCGTTTACCGGCGTTTTCCCTCCGCGCGTCGCCGGACCCGCATCGCGGCATGCGGGCGGGCGCGCGAGGCACGAAGGGCGGATCACGATGGCGGGTGTCACCGGTGCGGCCGTCCTCCCGGGCGCGGAACCGTTCGAGTTCGAGGGTGGGCCGGTCGGCGTGCTGCTGGTCCATGGGTTCACCGGCTCCCCGGGCAGCATGCGACCCTGGGGCGAGTACCTCTCCGCAGTCGGGCTGACCGTCTCGTGCCCGCTGCTGCCCGGCCATGGCACCCGCTGGCAGGACATGGTGCCCACCACCTGGCCGGACTGGTACGCCACGGTAGAGACCGCGTTCCTGCGGTTGCGGACCACCTGCGAGCAGGTCTTCGTCATGGGGCTGTCGATGGGCGGGACCCTGGCCCTGCGGCTGGCCGAGCAGCACGGCGGGGATCTCGCCGGCCTCGTCACGGTCAATCCCAGCCTCACCACCGAACGGTGGCACGCGGCGTTCGCCCCGTTGCTGAGCCGGGTGATCCCCGCCGTGCCTGGCGTGGCCGGCGACGTGAAGGCCGAGGGCGTGCCCGAGGTCGGTTACGACCGGGTACCCCTGCGCCCGTTCGCGTCGCTGCGCCAACTGTGGGCGGTGACCCGGCCGGAGCTCGGTCGGATCGTCTGTCCGGTCCTCACCTACCGCAGCATCGTCGACCACGTGGTGGAAGCCAGCTCCGGCGCGATTCTGCTGGCCGGGCTGCGTGCCCCGGCCGAGGAACGGCTGCTGGAGAACAGTTACCACGTCGCGACGCTCGACAACGACCGAGAAACGATCTTCGACGGAAGTCTGGAATTCGTCCGGCGGCACGCGCCACGCGCGCTCGTGCCCGACGTGCCCTGCGGCGATGGCTGAGCGGTCACCGGGTTCAGGACCCGGCGAGCACCGGCCCTCGCCGGCGGACGACGCCGTGCCCGAGGGGGCTCCCCTCGGCGGGCCGAGCAGCGCCCCCGCCGACGGCGGTGGCACCTCCGCGAACCGCGAGGAGCCGGCCGACGGTGGTGGCGACGACGGCGACGGTGGCGGCGGCCTCAACGACAGCGGCCTCGACGGCGGCGGCGACGGATCCGCGACAACCGCGGGGGGCGACGCACCGCGGCCCTCCCCGCGCTCCCAGAAAGCCGACGACGCCGCGTTCTTCGAACTCATCGCGCGCTTCGACGACGAGCCCGAATCCCATCGGTGGCCGGCGGCGGAGAATCTGGACGACACCCGCCGCCCCACTGTGATCATCCTACGCCCGCCGTTCGAGCCGGGTGGTCCTCCCGTATCGGAGGACCGGACCGACCCCCGGCCCGACCAGCTGCCGTTCCCGTCCGCGGGCGGTGACAGCGGCCGACGGGGACGCGGCGGCACCGAAGACTTCGTCGTCGACCTCGGCGATCTGTCGGGTTCCGGCCAGGTCCCGGAGGGTCTGGACGACCCGGATCTGGACCCGGACGACGAGCACTACGAGCCGCCACCCCCGCCACCGCTGCCACGGATCAGGCCCGTGACGCGCTGGGCACTCGGTTCGATCGCCCTCGGTGTGATGTTCCTCGTCGTTCCGAACCTGATCGACTTCAACCAGTCCCGGACCCAGAACGTCGCCGGGGTTCTGCTGATCCTCGGCGGGGTCGGCACGCTGGTCGCGCGGATGGGAGACCGTCCGCCCACGGATTTCGACGGCCCCGACGACGGCGCGGTGGTCTGAGCGCGGCGTGGCAGCCGTCGTACCGGCACCGAAAAGGAAGGGCGTGGGGCGTGCAGTACCACGAAAAGGTCGAGGTCCACGGGCATCTCATGGACACGGGCGTGCTGGCTCGGGTTCTCGACGACGTGCTGGACTATGGCGGTGACTATCGGGTTGATCGTATCGACCTGGGGCACAGCCACGATGACGAGTCCCACGCGGTCATCACGGTGGGGGCCGATTCACCGAGTCAGCTCATGCGCATTCTGATGCGGATCCAGGTCCACGGCGTGAACAAGATCGAGTCTGGCACGGCCCGGTGCGAGCCGGCCGACCGCGACGGCGTCTTCCCCCCGGACTTCTACTCCACCACCAATCTGGAGACCGTCGTCCACCTCGACGGCCAGTGGGTGCCGGTGGAGCATCCCGAGATGGACTGCGGCCTGGTCGTCTCGCACGGCCGGGTGCAAACGGTACCGGTCACCGACGTGCGCGCGGGAGACATGATCGTGTGCAGCGTGGACGGGGTGAAGGTCGTCCTGCCGGTCACCGCCCACTCCAGCCGGGTCTACGAGGAGTACGAGTCCCTGGCCGCCCCGCTGCCGAGCTCCACCCAGCCGCAGGCGGTCCTGGCCCGGGCGATCGCCCGCCAGATCCGCGAGGTCAAGGCCGAGGGGTCGCAGGTGCTCTGGGTGGCGGGTCAGACTGTGGTGAGCACCGGGGCCGGGCCAGCGTTGATCGCCCTCGTCGGGGCCGGCTATGTCGACGTGCTGTTCGCCGGCAACGCACTGGCGACACTCGACGTGGAGGCTGCCCTCTACGGATCGCCGCTGGGGCTCGGGCCGCTGCGCAGCGGCCGGGTGCAGCGCGGCAGCGAGCAGCACATCCGCGCGGTCAACACGATCCGCCGGGAGGGATCCATCCGGGCCGCCGTGGAGTCCGGCGTGCTCACCCAGGGGATCATGCACGCGATGGTCAAGGCCAACAAGACCTTCGTGCTCGTCGGATCGGTCCGCGACGAAGGCCCGCTGCCCGACGTCCACACCGACGTCCTGGCAGGCCAGCGGGCGATGCGCGCCGCGCTGCGGGGGGTGGCGTTCGCCCTCATGATCGCCAGCGCCCAGTACTCCGTGGCCACCGGCAACATCCTGCCGGCCTCGGTCCCGGTGGCCTGCGTGGACGTCAACCCCTCGACGGTGCACGCTCTCACCGAACGCACCAGCGCGCACGCGGTCGGCGTCGTCGCCGACACCGGGCTGTTCCTCGAGGAGCTCGCCGCCGAACTGGTACCCGACTACCGGGCCTCCCCACGTAGCGGCTTCGCCGCGACGCGGGGACCCCTGTCATAGGGCGCCGTACGGGGTCTCCGTCGAATCGCCTTCGGCGACCCTCCTGGGATAGTCGTGGGGATTTCGGGTCAGAACCGGGCGAGGTCGGCCGCGCCCACGAGGCCCGCTTGGGATCCGAGCTCGGCGATGACGATGTCCGGCTCGGAACGGTAATCCCGCCCGGGCATGGCGGCCAGGAGGCTCTGCCGGGCCGGGCCGAGCAGCAGCTCGCCGGCGTCGGAGACGCCGCCGCCGATGACGAAGCGGTTCGGGTCGAGCGCGGCGACCAGCGTCGCCATACCCTCGCCTAGCCAGTGGCCGATCTCGGTGAAGCACCTGATCGCCGCCGGGTCCCCTTTGCGTGCCGCCTCGGTGACGTCCGGGCCGGTCAGCGCGTCAACGCCACCGCCACAATGCTCCAGCATGGGCATGGCCGCACTCGGATCCACGGTGGCGATGTTCTTCGCCAGCCGGACCAGCGCTCGCCCGCTCGCATACTGTTCCCAGCACCCTCTGTTACCACATCCGCACGGGTACCCGTCGGGTACCACCCGCATGTGGCCCATCTCGGCGCCGATACCGGACGCGCCCCGGTAGAGCTCACCGCCCAGGACGATGCCGCTGCCGATGCCGGTTCCCACCGTCAGGCAGACGAGGTCACGCCGGCCACGGCCGGCCCCGAAACGGTACTCCGCCCAGGCCATCGCGTTGGCGTCGTTCTCCACGACGACGGGCAGGCCGATGCGCGCTCCGACCTCGTCGCGCAGGGGTTCGTCGCGCCAGGCGAGGTTCGGTGCAAACAGGACGCGGGACCGGTCCGAGTCGACCCACCCGGCCGCGCCGATGCCGACCGCACGCACGGCGTGGTCGGCACTGAGCTCCGCGACGACGCTGGCGATGGTGTCCGCGACCTCGGCGGCCGAATGGCCCGGGGTAGGCCGACGCAGGGAGGTGATGATCGTCCCCGCGCCGTCCACGACGCCGGCCGCGACCTTCGTCCCGCCAACGTCGACGCCGATCGTCAGGCCCTCCATCCGGTCCTCCACCGGCAACGGGCCGGGGGCCGCGCCGGCACGCTCGGTGCGCGGAACCGTCAAGCTGCCCGGAATATCCAGATTCTTCGAACTATCGGGAGTAGCGATGCTCACGTGATATCGATCCTCTGCACGCGGGGTCTAAGCGCGGTGGCGGGTTGGGTGCCGGTGGTGTCCCCCGGCCATGGATGATCCCCAGATGCGGGGGGCGCCGTCTCGCGCCGTCGCGGCGTGGCGGGCCCCGGAGCGTCCTCCCCACGGGCACCGAGGGCGGCGCGGAACGCCGCGGTCAGGGATCCGGCAGCCGCGAGGAGATGGCCAACCACCTCGGGGCGGTCGCCGGCGAAGCTCGACAGGAGCCGGCACAGCGGGCACACGGCGCAGGGCCAGGTGTGATCCGCGGGTCCCGGCGCCGGATCCGCGTGGGGATCGGGTATCGACGCCGCATCGTCGGCAGCGGGTCCCGCCGCCGACGATGCGGGGGGACCGGGATGGCCGGGGGGCAGGTGCGAGGCGGCCCAGTCCCGCAGGGCGTCAGCGAGCAGGGCGGCTTCGACCGCGAGCGACCCGCGGCCGGGCGACGCGGACGGGCCGGTGGGAGGCGTGCCGGTGGGAGGCGTGCCGGTGGGAGGCGTGGTGAAGTCGGGCCCGGCGCCGCCGGGCCGACCCGAGGTGGACCGCTGCGTGGTCATACCCGCACCCACTGCTGCGGGTCCGGGACGAACGAGACGACCAGCCGATCGTCACGCAGCCGGGCGGTGCTCACGTCGCAGCGACGCAGCGCCGCAGGCAGCGGAACGGCCCGCCGATACGACCCCACGGTCACCACCAGGTCATCACCCAGCCGGGCCAGATCGATCTGGGAACCGTCGACGAACGGCAGCCCGAAGGACAGCGCGAACCCGTCCTCGGTGCGCTCCACCCGCGGCTGGCCGCTCGAGCCGATGAGCGGCTCCCCGAGAACACTCCCCGGATCGAGCTCACCGTAGGTCGCCGCGCCGAAGGCGGCCAACTCCTCCAGGCCGATCGGTTCGCCCGCCCGGTAGCCGACCGGGAGGACGGGGGTGGGCATGAAGGCCGCGGTGATGTCGGCGAGCTGCTCGCGGTGAACGGCGGCCCACCCCGCCCGCCAGGCGTCCGCGTTCGCCGACGGGAAGATCCGGTTGACGACGACGCCGTCCAGGGTGAACCCATGCAGCGACAGCGCCGTAAAGCTGCCGCGGGCCGCGGCGAGCGCCGAGCTCTCGGGGGTCAGCACCAGCCGGACGCTGGTGGTGGCGTGGTCGGTGAGGATCGCGCGCAGGTCGACCGCCGCCCGGTGCAGGCGGTTGACGGTGTCGTAGGCGGGGGCCGCCAGCGTGCTCCACCGGCCGCCGAGCGCCGCCGCCCAGCCGAAACCGGGTCGCAGCCAGCGCGCGAAGGCACCGTCGGGCGGCAGCAGCCGGCGGCAGTACCACGACAGCGTCTCGGGAAAGGCCAGCAGCCGCACCAGCGCCGCCGCCGAACCTCCGTCGACCACCACCAGGTCGTAGTTCTCACTGGTGAGGCCGTCACGCAGTTCGAGTAGCGTCAGGGTCTCGACGGCCCCGGGCAGGAAGGCCAACTCCTCCAGGTCGAACGGATCGACGTTGATGGCCGGCCAGGTGCCTGCCAGCACCTCGCGTACGGCCGGCCACCGGGTCTCGACCGCGCGGCGCAGGTCGACCTGCTGGCCGTGCAACCCCGGTTCAAGCTCGGTCGGCTCGGCGCCGATCGGGTGGTCGAGCGCGCCGGCGAGCCCCGCGGCCGGGTCGACCGACAGCACGAGGGTCCGATGACCCCGTTGAGCGGCGAGGATCGCGGTCGCCGCCGCCACCGTGGTGGTACCGCCGCCGCCCTTCCCCGTGAAGAGCACACACCGCACGTGCGCTCAGCTCTCGACGTACTTCTTGAGGTCCTTGAGAGCGGCATCCACGATGCCGCTCTGCACCTTCCGCCGGAGCAGACCAGGAATCTTGATCTTTGTCTCAGCGGTGAGGTCGTAGGTCACCTCGGTGCTACCGTCACCCAGGTCGCGCAGGGTGTAGCTGCCGTCCTGCGACGACATCGCCTGGCCATCGACCATGCTCCAGACGACCTGATCGTCGCCCTTCCAGGTGTACTCGTTGACAAACTCGTCCTTGATGACGACGGCGTTGATCCGGAACCGGGCGCGCCGGGGACGGCCGTCCGGGCCCATGTCGAGGATCTCGGCCTCCTCGATCTGGCCGATCCAGGTCGGATACGCGGAGATGTCGACGATCGCCCCCATCACCGCGGCGGGCCGGGCGTTGATGACGATCGTCGATCGGGCGTGGTCCGCCATGGCAGACAGCACCTCCACATTCTTCGAGCGCGGCTGAAGAGCACGGCGTCGCCGGCCCACCGGCAACCCGGATCTCTCCGGGGCCCGGGAACAATCCCCGACCGATCGCCTGAGGCTACCGGAACACCGAGCGCGCCCGGCTACCACTCGAGAACGAAGGGCGTCCCCCGAGCCTGGAAATGTCCGACGTTCACGCAGCGTGTGCCGTCGATCTCCAGGCTGGCCGTCAACGGCTGGTGCACATGCCCGAAGAGCACGTAGCGCGGCCGGGTCGCGTGAATGGCCTCGAGGATCGCCACACTGCCGCGCTCGAAGCGGCGTGCCTCGATGTCGTAGACCAGCTCGGGGATATGCGGGGGGATGTGGCAGCACAGGACGTCGACCTCGCCCACCGCGGCGACCTTGGCGGCGAAGGCGTCGTCGTCAATCTCGTAGGGGGTGCGCATCGGGGTCTGCAGCCCCCCGCCGACGAAGCCGAACCGCAACCCGCCGATCGTGGTGGTCTGCCCGTCCAGCAAGGTGACGCCGTCGCGCAGGTACTCAGGATACAGGTGCGGCAGATCGACGTTGCCGAAGGTCAGGTAGGTCGGGGTCGGGAACGCCGCGAACAGCACCTCGTACTGACGGCGGATGGCCGCCTCCACGATCTGCGTGCGGTCCCCGCCCAGGCTCGCCCACAGCGTCCGGGACCATGCCCGGGCCTCGTCGAACCGCTGGGCGTTACGCAGCTCGATCATGCGACCCACGGCCTCGGCGCCGAACAGGTCGCCCATGATGCCCCGGCCGTGGTCGTGGTAGTCGATGAAGAGAATGAGATCACCCAGACACACGAATGCGTCGGCCTCCTCGCCCGCCGCCGCCAGCGCATCCGCCCGCCCGTGCACGTCGCTGACCACGTGGACCCGCATGGCTGGAAGCTTAGGCGCCGACAGGGGCCCGTCGCCCCTACTCGAACGGCCCATCCGGCCGATGAGGGATGCCGCGCGGATCCCGGGCGTACCCGGGACATGTCCCCGGCGGTCGCGCTCACCGGCAACGATCATCGGTCGGACGCCGTCGAAGGGAACCCTTTACACCCCGCAAGGTCGCAAACCGCCCGCCCGGAGGCTAACGTCTGATGCCCTGGCCTGGTCTTCCGTTCTTCCGTTGTTCCGTGCTTCCGTTGTTCCGTGGCGTCGTCCCCCCCGGCGTGCACAAGCCATCTGGTAGGACTGGTAGGAGTAGCAGTGCGCGAGTACACCTCCCCGCCCCTGATCACCATCGCCGACGATGCGACCCTGACGGACGCCGTGTTCCGCAACGCGGCGGCACATCCGGACAGTACGCTTATCCAGCACAAGATCGACGGCAAGTTCGTCGGCATGACCGTCCGCGAGTTCCGCGATCACGTCGTGGCCACCGCCCGGGGCTTCATCGCCCGCGGGGTGCGGCCCGGGGACCGCGTCGGTCTGGCGAGCCGGACCCGGTTCGAGTGGACGATTGTCGACTACGCGACGTGGCTGGCCGGCGCCGTCTGCGTGCCGATCTACGAGACCTCCAGCCCGGGCCAGATCGAGTGGATCCTGCGGGACGCCGGCGTCGAGGTTCTCGTGGTCGAAAACGACGAGCTCGCCGAGCGGGTCGCGCAGGTACGCGACGGCGTCCCCGCGCTGCGGAAGGTCCTCGTCATCGAGCACGGGGCGCTGGCCGGTCTCGCCGTGGACGGCGTCGGCATCGCGCCGGAGCAGCTGACGGCGGCCCGGGCGTCCGTCAACGCCGACAGCCTCGCGACGATCATCTACACCTCGGGGACCACCGGCCAACCGAAGGGCTGCGAGATCACCCATCGCGCCCTGCTGTTCACCGCCGAGGCGGCCATCGCCACGCTGCCCGAGCTGTTCGCGCCCGGTGCGTCCACACTGCTGTTCCTCCCGCTGGCGCACGTGTTCGCCCGCATGCTCCAGGTGGGCGTGGTCCAGGGGGCGTTCACCCTCGCCTACACCCCGGACTCGCGGACCCTGCTGCCCGATCTCGCCAAGGTGCGCCCGACCTTCCTGCTCTCCGTGCCCCGGGTGTTCGAGAAGGTGCACGCCGGGGCGCGCCACAAGGCGCACGCCGAGGGCAGGGGCTGGATCTTCGATGCCGCCGAGAACACCGCGGTCGCCTACAGCCGGGCTCTCGACGGCGGCGGCCCCGGCCTGCTCCTGCGGCTGCGGCACCGGTTGTTCGCCGCGCTGGTCTACAGCAAGCTCCAGGCGGCGCTCGGCGGGCGGGCCCGCTACGCGGTCAGCGGCGGGGCGCCGCTGGGTGAACGCCTCGGCCACTTCTTCCGCGGGATCGGGTTCACGGTGCTCGAGGGCTACGGTCTGACCGAGAGCAGCGCGCCGGCCGCGGCGAACCGGCCGGGCAACGTCCGGATGGGCACCGTCGGCCAGCCCTTTCCCGGCGTGACGATCGCCATCGCCGATGACGGGGAGGTCCTCATCCGCGGTCCCCTGCTGTTCCGCGGCTACCGCAACAACGAGCTCGCGACGAAGGAGGCGCTCGACGCCGAGGGCTTCCTGCACACCGGCGACCTCGGCGACCTCGACGCCGACGGCTTCCTGCGGATCACCGGCCGCAAGAAGGAGCTGCTGGTCACCGCCGGTGGGAAGAACATCGCGCCGGCGCCGCTGGAGCACATCGTCCAGTCCCATCCCCTGGTCAGCCAGGCGATGCTGATCGGGGACCGGCGGCCCTTCATCGCCGCCCTCGTCACGCTCGATCCCGAGGCGTTCGACCGGTGGCGGTCCTCGGCGGGCAAGCCGGCCGGCGCGACGGTTGCCGACCTGGTCGACGACGCCGGCCTGCGCACCGAGATCCAGCATGCGATCGACGCCGCGAACGCGACGGTGTCGCACGCCGAGAGCATCAAGAAGTTCGCGATCTTGCCGCAGGACTTCACGGTGGAGACCGGCGAGCTCACCCCGAGCCTGAAGGTGCGCCGCTCGCTGGTGCTCGACCGGTTCAGCCAGGCGGTGGAGGACATCTACGCCAGCCCGCGCTAACCTCGTCCGGGCCGGCAAGCAGCGTGCGCAGGTCCTGCGCGAGGACGTCCCACCGCCAGCGCAGCTCGACCCACGCCCGCCCCGCGGCACCCATCGACGCCGCCCGGTCGGGGTCGGCAAGCAGATCACCGACGGTCGTCGCGACCTGCGCCAGATCGGTACCGTCGATCACGATGCCGGTGCGCTGGTGCAGGACGGCGTCGGGGGAACCCCCACTGCGGCCGGCCACCACCGGCAGGCCGGTCGCCGACGCCTCGAGGAAGACGATGCCGAGCCCCTCGACCTCCAGGCCGGCGAGGCGGGAGCGGCAGGGCATCGCGAACACGTCGCCCGCCGCGTAGTGCGCCGGCAGTTCCTCCCACGGCACCGAACCGGTCATGATCACATGCTCGGCGACGTCGTTCTCCCGGGCGAGCCGTTCGAGATCACCCCGCCGGGGACCGCCGCCGACGATCAGCAGCGCGGCGTCCGGCACGCGGCGCCGTACCATGGGCAGCGCCCGGATCAGCATGTCCTGGCCCTTGCGGGCGACCAGCCGGCTCACGCACACCACCACCCGGCGGCCCGTCAGCCCATGGCGTCGGCGCATCTCCTCGCGCCCGTGACCGGGACGGAACAGCGAGGGGTCGACTCCGCTGGGCAGCCGGGCAAAGGTGGGATGGCCGCCGAAGGCGGGCCGGACCCGGGCCCGGGTGTAGTTGGTCAGATAGGTGATGACGTCGGCCGCGGTGCCGATGCTGCGCAACACCTGACGCGCCCCCGGCAGCGCCGCCCAGCCGACCTCGTGACCATGGGTGCTCGCGACCATCCTGCGCACGGCCGTGTCGCGGCGCAGCCGGGCTCCGAGCAGCCCGAGCGGTGCCGCGGCGCCGAACCACACCGTGTCGCATCCCTCCGCCCGGGCGATCTCTCTGGCTCGGCGCAGGACGTCCGGTGTCGGCAGCATCAGCGACGTGGTGTGCCGCACGACCGGGAAGTTCTGTTCGGCGTCGAAGGCCGCGGCGTTCTTCCAGGCCGGGGCGTAGACGACGATCTCGCCCCCGGGCAGCCGCGAGGCGAAGTTGTGCACGTAGGCCTGGATCCCGCCGGGACGAGGCGGGAAATCGTTCGTGACGGCCAGCACGCGCATCCGCCCATATTCTCCCACGGTCCCACCGCGTTTTCCCACGGCCCCACCGGCGCCCGCGCCGGCCCCCCGGCCGGGCGGGCTAGCCGGCGCGGCGACGCCGCGGCGCCTGGTCCAGCAGTGCCGTCCGCACGTCGGCGAGCGGGGGCAGCAGACCGGCGTCGGCGAGCAACCGCAATGCCTCGAGCTCCTCGGCGTCCCAGCCGACGGGCGGGCCCGGCGCCGGGAGTAGGACGGTCATCATGCAGCCGGCGCACCTGACACCACGGGCGGTGCAGGAGTCACAGTCGATCAGCATCGTGCGCACCTTCCGGATCCGAACCGGTGGAGGTCGGCGACGACAGACAATCCGAGCACCGATCTCCCGACTTCACCGACGGTAGGTCCAGGGTCCGACAATTCTCGGCGGACAAGTCCCGCCCGACGAAAGTCCCGCCCGACGGATCCCCTACCGGTCGAGGCGGGCCAGCAGAGCGGCCGAGGGTACCGCCCGGGCTCCGGCGGCGGCGCAGTTCTCCGCGACCTCCCGGTCGGAGGTGATGACGAAGACCGGGCGGCCTTCCGGTTCCATCCGCACCAGCCGGACGATCTCCTCGTCGGCGAGCTGGCCGGGCCGGCTGAACAGCACGCGCACCCCCCGAGGCATGGCGACACCCACCGGCCGGGCCACGACGGCGGTGGCATCGAAGACGACCGTGACCTCGCTGTCGGGATTGCGGCCCGCGAGCGCACCGAGTCCGGACAGCAGCCGCTCACGCTGGGCCTGCAGGGTGAGGCGGCCGTAGCCCCGCTTGGTCACGTTGTACCCGTCGATGATCAGATGGACCCCGGGGACGGCCAAAACCTCGTCGATCAGGGAGGGGTCGTCGTCCGGCCGCCCGCGGGCCCCGGCGAACGCCTGCGGGCCGTTACTCGGGCCGGCTCCGCCGCGAGCGATGAGATCCGCGGGCCTCGCGACCATCGTCGGGAGGTCGAGTTCGCGTCGCAGGCCGTGCGCCGAGGCGATCAGGGTGTCAAGGAGAACGCGCAACCGGGCGTCATCGACGCTGCGGGACTCGCGGCTGTCCCGGCGGGTGGAGGCGAGCGCGCTCTCCAGCTCCGCCACCCGGCCGCGCAGCCGCCGGGTCTCCGCCTCGGCATCCCGGCTGACGGCCAAGACTGCGTCCCGGGCCGCCTCGGCCGCGGTCAGGGCCTCTCGCGTGGCGTCCTCGGCCCGCCGGATCCCGGCGGTGGACGAGCGCAGCCGCCGGCGAGCCTCGTCCGCCTCCGCCCGGGCCGCCCGCAACTGCTCGCGCAGTTCCTCCTGCTCGGCCGCGGCGATGCGCTTGCTCGTCTCGAGCTGTTCGGTGAGCCGCAGTATCGTCCGCTCGGCCTCGTCGACCTGGCTGCGGACCGCCGCCTCCGACGTGGACGCCGCAGCGACCTGGACCAGCTCCTGCCAGCCGGAGACCCGCAGCAGGTACGCGACCGCGGCGATCTTCTCGGGAGGCGCCGCGGGCGGCGGTCCGTCCGGCGAGCTGACGGCTTCGACAAGCTCGGGATGATGACGGCGGATCCACTCGGCGACCTGGCCGCGGAACACGTCACCGTCCACCGCCGCGGCCAGCGGGACAGCTCCCTGGCGGACGCGGCGGGAGGGCTTGAAGCGGCGCACCGCGACCAGCGACGGCGGGACCTCCGGCTCGGGAAGATCCGCCAGCGTCTGCTCGGCGAACTCGACGACATGCGCCCGCACCGGCGCCGGAAGCGGCTCACTCATGCGGCGAATCCGAGGGTGGCGACGAAATGTTCATCAACACGCGCACGACGGACAAACCGGACGGGCCGTATCTCCAACGGCTCGTCCAACCGGCCAGACAGCAAGGCACGCGGGACTCCGGAGCCGACGGGGAGAACGATGACAGTATAGCTTATCGGGAGAGCTCAGGGCACTCACGGCCGCTACCGGCCGGATCGGTACGTCGGCGGCCTACGGCGGGGCGGGCATTGCCTCAGGTGAAAGTCGGCTTATGTAGCCTCGCGAGGCGCGCCCCTTATGCTCGTTTTCTTCCGAACGCGGCCCTGGCTGCGCCTGAGAGGATCATCGTGACCGACCAGAACCCGCCTCACCAGCCCCCCAGCGGTGACGGGAGCCAGGAGGCGTGGAGGCAGCCGAATGACCCCTGGCACCAGCCCGCGGACGCTGGCAGCACCCCCGCCTCCGGTTCGCCCTCTACTCCCCCGCCGGCTCCGGTCCCACCGTGGGGAGCGCCCCAGCCCGGCCAGCCGAACCAGCCCGACTCGGAGGAGACACGCCTCGCCTGGCCGGGCACCGTCCCGCAACCGGGCGGGCAGCAGTGGGGCGGGCAGCCCAGCGGCCCACAGCACCCCGGCGCTGCGCCAGGGTGGGGACAGCCCGGCGTCGGGCAGGGCTGGGGACAACCGGGCGGCTGGCAGCAGCCGGACCATCCCCCGGCCGCGGCTGCCGGGCCCTACCAGGGTGGGAGTGCCCCATACCCGGAGACGGTCGGCTACCAGGGCGGTCCCGACGCCTACCAGAACCCCCCCTGCTGCTACCCGCCGCCCGGCGGGTAGCAGCAGGGCAGCCCGCCGCCTCCGCCCTGGTAGCGGACCAGTCCGCTGTTCATCATCGTGCCCCTCGCCGTGGTCGCCGCCATCGTGCTCGGTGTCGTGATCGCCCTCGCGGTGGGCGGCGGTGACGACACCGAGATCGCCTCCCCACCGGCCCCGACGGTGACCGTGCCCGACCTCCCGAATACCACCGCGACCGCGGCCGCCCCGACCGCGACCCCGCCAAACGGAGTGCCGAGCTGCGTTCCGGTGACGCCACAGCACGCGCCGGCGGCCGGCACCGCGACGATCGGCGGCTCCGGCACCGCCGTCGGCCGGGCCACCTCCTCGGTCAGCGACTTCGAAGCCAGGGTCACCCTCAACAGCGTCTGCTCCACCACCGGCAAGGTGACCCAGTACGGCGACGCGCCCGCCCAGGGGGCCTACTACGTCATTAACGTGACGGTCGAGGTGAGCCGCGGGTCGACGTCCGCCTCACCGTCCGATTTCTACATCCAGACCTCCGACGGCACCCGGTACGACGGCAGCTACGAGAACGTCGCGCCGCGGCTGTCGGTGTCGACTCTCAAGGCCGGGCAGCGGGTCCGGGACAACATCGTCATCGATGCGCCACCCGGGCACGCCATCCTGAACTGGGAACCGCTGTTCACCGTCGATCCACCGAAGTTCCAGCTCTGACCGCCGCGTAACCCTACGATCCGCCAGAACAGCCAGAACAGCCAGAACAGCCAGAACAGCCAGAACAGCCAGAACAGCCAGAACAGCCAGATCCGCGCCGGCCGGTACCCGGCTCAGCCGAGGGCGGCACGGATCCGCTCGGCCACGGCATCGAGCTCGGCCGAGTCGGGGTTGTGGTCGGCGAGCCTGAAGTCGATCTGCGTCTCGTCCTCGATCGGCAGGAGATGCACGTGGACGTGCGGGACCTCGAGCCCGGCGACGAGCGCGGCCACCCGCCGAGGTCGGAAGGCCGCGTCGATGGCGCGGCCCACCGTCGCCGCGGCGCTCCACAACGCGACCTGGAGATCATCGGGTAGATCGATCCAATGGTCAATCTCGGTGCGGGGAACGACCAGGGTGTGTCCCGGCCGGATCGGCGCGATCGTCAGGAACGCCACCACGTGCTCGTCGGAGTAGACGATGCGACCGGGAAGCTCGCCGTTGATGATCCGGGTGAAGACGCTCGACATGGCTGCGACCCTATCGACCGGGTCGTCCGGCGCGTGACGACAGCACCCGATGGCCGATGGCCGTTCACCCGGCCGTCGAGCCGTCACGTTTTCCGCTGAACGCGACGGTGGTGTGGAGCACGCTTCTCCGAAACCGTGCTCCACCCTCGCCGACCCGCCGGGAACCCAACCCCGTGGGAGCCCGGCCCGCCGGGGTGTCAGACAAAGGGGCGCGCGAATCCCGCCGGCCCGACCGTCATCACCCGGAACTCGTTACCCTCCGGATCCTTGAGAACGTATTCGCTCTCCCCGTCGTCGTCGTACCGGGACACCCGGCGGGCACCGAGGGTCGACAACCAGCCGATCACACGCTCCGCGTCAACGGCGTAGAGATCCAGATAAAGCCGGTTACGGCCGGCATCGCGCTTCGCCCCGGGCCTGAGGAGGAGCTTGGGTCCCGCGCCGGCCGGGTGACGCAGGATCACCCCGTCGTCACGCCGGCTCACCTCGTATCCCAATGCGGCGGACCAGAAGCGCACCATCACGTCAACGTTCGAACAGTCGACCGCGACCCGCGCCACTCGAATGCCGTTCGTCTCGAACCATGCCACCTGGGCATGATTCCGCATTCGACGCACGCAGGCCTGCCGAGTTGGCCGCACGTTTGAGCACACGCCCCGACAGAAGCACCGGACTGCCCCGACGGGACCATAAACGGGGCAACCGCGGCGAATTCTATGGCCAATACCGTCCCGTGGCACACCCAGCACCCTACGGATCAGGTATCGTTAACCATTTTCCACCGGCCCGTGACCCGGAACCTCCGTGACGACGTGCGGCGAGGCGGACCTGCTTTCGCCTCCGGGCCCGGCGGACAATCCCGGGCGTGAAACTGTCGGGGGTGGGGCCTACCGTGACGCCGTGCGCCCAGATCCCACCCCGGACCGTCCCCGGCCGCCCCGCCCCGGCAGGGCAGGGCAGGGCAGGGCAGGCTGGACGATCTCGGTCGCCCGTTGGCGGACGTGACCTTCGTCGTGTTCGACCTGGAGACGACGGGCACCTCCCCGGGAACCGACGAGATCACCGAGATCGGCGCGGTCCGGGTCCGCGGCGGCCGAATCCTCGCCGAGATGGCCACTCTGGTCCGGCCGGGCGTCGGCATCCCTCCGATGGTCTCGGTGCTCACCGGCATCACCGACGTGATGGTGGCGACGGCGCCGCCGGTCGCGCAGGTGGTGCCCACCTTCCTGGAGTTCGCCCGCGGTGCCGTTCTTGTCGCCCACAATGCCCCGTTCGACCTCGGCTTCCTGCGCGCCGCCGTCGAGCTCTGCGGCTATCCGGTGCCCGACTGGGAGTATCTGGACACGTTGCGTATCGCCCGGCGGGTGGTCACGAGAGACGAGAGTCCCGACTGCCGGCTCACGTCGCTGGCCTCGCTGTTCCGCAGCCCGGTCGAACCCCGCCACCGGGCGCTGGCGGACGCCCGGGCCACCGTCGACGTGCTGCACGGGCTGTTCGAACGGCTCGGCAACGCGGGCGTGACCACCCTGGAGGACCTGCACGACTACAGCTCCCGGGTGTCGCCGGCCCAGCGACGCAAACGGCACCTGGCCGACGGCCTGCCGACGGGCCCGGGTGTCTACATCTTCCGGGACGCCGACGAACGGGCCCTGTATGTCGGCACCTCGCGTTCGGTGCGTTCCCGGGTCCGTACCTACTTCACCGCCAGCGAGCCCCGGACCCGGATGGCGGAGATGGTGGCGCTGGCTGAGCGGGTCGACGCGATCGGCTGCGCGCACGCCCTGGAGGCCGAGGTCCGGGAACTGCGGCTAATCGCCGAGTACAAGCCGCCGTACAACCGCCGATCCCGCTTCCCGGAGCGATCCGTGTACCTCAAGCTCACCGACGGGCCGTTCCCGCGGCTTTCACGGGTACGCGCCGCCCGTGACGACGCGACCTATCTCGGGCCGTTCGGCAGTGTCCGCGCCGCCGACGCCGCCGCCGAGGCGCTGCTGGCCGCGGTGCCGCTGCGCCAGTGCTCCGGGCGCCTGTCCCCGCGCGTGCGCCGGCCCGCCTGTACCCTCGCCGACCTCGGCAGATGCGGAGCGCCGTGCGACGGCCGGGAGGACGTGGCGAGCTACGGCCGGCACGTCGCCGCCGCCCGGGCCGCCATCACCGGCGATCCGGGCCGAGTCATCGCCGCCTCGACGCGGCGCATCGACCGGCTGGCCGCCGAGCAGCGCTACGAGGAGGCCGCCGTCCAGCGGAACCGGATGATCGCGTTCGTCCGCGCGGCCGCACGTGCCCAGCGGCTGTCGGCTCTCACCGGAGTCGCCGAGCTCGTCGCCGCGGCCCCGACCGCCGAGGCCGGCTGGGAGCTGGCCGTGGTGCGTCACGGCCGGCTGGTGTCAGCGGCGAGCGTGCCGCCCGGTGTCGATCCGCGGCCCTGGGTCGACGCCGTGGTCGCCAGCGCCGAGACGGTGCGGCCACGGCCCGGCCCGGCCCCGTGCGCCTCCGTCGAGGAGACCGAGCGCATCGCCCGTTGGCTCAGTGGGCCGGGGGTACGGCTCGTGCGGTTGGAGGGCGGGTGGAGCTGGCCGGCCGCGGGCGCCATCCGCGCCGCGGCCGGATTCGGTGCGGCCCCCGGCCGGCCGGTACGTGCGTATGACGGTGACGAGTGGTTCCCGTCGGCCTGACGTGACGTCAGGCCATGACGTCAGGACGCCACGTACTGACGCCAGCTGCTCCGTCAGGTACTCCGTCAGGCCGGACGGCTACTGCCGGCCGCCGCCGGGTGGCTGCTTCTCCTCGACGAAGAACCCGGTCACGGCCTTGCCGGCGCGGCGCGCAAGCCCCTTGCCGTGACCGTCGCCGTGCCCGTTGGCCGCCGGCAGCTCGAACCGGTCCGTCGGGACGAGCGGATGGTCGGGGATGGGAGTTGGCTTCGGGCGGTGGTCCTCCACGAACTCCCCGCTGGGAAGCTGGCGGATGATCCCGGTCTCGATGCCGTGATGCTCGATCTCGGCGTCCTTCTGGTTGAGCGCGATGCAGATCTTCTTCGTCACCGCGTAGGCGATCGGTGGCACGACGATGAGCCCGATGCGGCCGGCCCAGGTCATCGCGTTCAGCGAGATGCTGAAGGTCTTGGCGATGATGTCGTTACCGCCGGAGATCATCAGCACCAGGTAGAAGCTGATCGCCATCGCGCCGATCGCGGTCCTGGTCGGCGCCTCCCGGGGCCGCTGCAGGAGGTTGTGCGGCTTCGTGTCCCCAGTGAACCTGGCTTCCAGCGCGGGATAGAGCGCCGCCAGCGTGAACATAATGCCCGGCAGGACGGCAGTCGGCCAGAACACCGCGGGGAGGGTGTGTCCCCAGCCGCGCCATTCCCACGGCGGCATGAGCCGGGTCGAGCCGTCGAGGAAGCCGATGTACCAGTCCGGCTGGGAGGCCGCGCTGACCTTCGCCGGGTCGTACGGGCCGAACATCCAGATCGGGTTGATCTGGGCGAGACCACCGAGCAGCGCGAGCATCGCGAAGACCAGCATGAAGAACCCGCCGGACTTCACCGCGAACACCGGGAAGACCCGGTGGCCGATGACGTTGTCCTCGGTCTTGCCCGGCCCGGGGAAGTCCGTGTGCTTCTGGTGCCACAGGATGCCCAGGTGCGCGCCGATGAGCGCGAGCAGGACGCCCGGCACCAGCAGGATGTGCGTCACATAGAGCCGGGGCAGGAAGTTGACGCCCGGGAACTCCCCGTTGAAGACGAGGAACGACGTCCACGTCCCGATAATCGGGATGGACTGGGCGATCGAGGCCGCGATCCGCAGACCGGTGCCGGAGAGCAGGTCGTCCGGGAGCGAGTAGCCGGCGAAGCCCTCGAGCATCGACAGGGCGACCAGACCGATGCCGATCAGCCAGTTGGTCTCGCGGGGCTTGCGGAACGCGCCGGTGAAGAACACCCGGAACATGTGCACGACCATCGACGCGACGAAGACCAGCGCGGCCCAGTGGTGGATCTGGCGGAACACCAGACCGGCCCGGGTGTCGAAGCTGATGTCCAGCGTCGAGGCGTAGGCCCGGCTCATCTCCACGCCCTTGAGCGGGACGTAGGAACCGTTGTAGATGACCTCGGTGTTCGACGGGTCGAAGAACAGGGTCAGGTAGATGCCCGTCAGCAGCAGCACGATGAAGCTGTAGAGGGCGATCTCCCCGATCATGAAAGACCAGTGGTCGGGGAAGACCTTGTTCAGGTTGCGCCGCAGAAAGGCCTGGTTGCCGAACCGTTCGTCGAGCTCACGGTTGGCCTTCCGGATCGGGCCCGGCCGCTTGACGAACTCGGGGGCGGAGGCGGTGGTCATGAGCGCTCCCAGAAGGCGGCACCGACGGGCTCGTGGTAGTCACCGTCACGGGCGTAGAGGAACCCGTCATTGTCCGCGGCGATGGCAAGCTGCGGCAGGGACCGGCTGGCCGGCCCGAAGATCGCCCGGCAGCCGTCCCGCACGTCGAAGACGGACTGGTGGCAGGGGCAGAGCAGATGATGGGTCTGCTGTTCGTACAGGCTGACCGGGCAGCCGGCGTGCGTGCAGATCTTGGAGTAGGCAACGTGGCCGTCGACGCCCCAGTCCTCCCGGCCCTTGCGGGGGCGGTCGACCCCCGGTGGCAGCCGGATGAGGATCGTCGTGCTGTCGGCCTTGGTCTGGATATCGGTCTTCGGCTGGTACGCGACGGTGCCGTCGGCCTCGGTCACCGGAACGGCCGGGAATACGGTCTCGATGCCGCCGATGGCGACGTCGCCGAGCTTGACGTAACGGCCGTCCTCCGTGACGAGGCGGGCACCCTTCACCCAGCTCGTGTGGTCGAGCTTCTTGCCCGGCTTGGCGTTCGTCAGGTTCAGCAGCGGCACCACGATCAGCCCGCCGAGCACGGTGCCAGCCCCGAGCAGGGTGCGGCGCAGCAACGGGTAGCGCGCGAGGCCGGTGTCGGCGAACCCGGCCGCGATCTCCTCCTCGGTGACGGCGATCTCCTCCTTCGAGGAGGCGAACGCGTGGCGCTCCTGCACGGCCTGCTCGTGCGGCATCAGCCGCTTGGCCCACAGGATCAGGCCGATGCCGAGCCCACCAACGGCGAGGCCCAGCGCGGCCCCGAGGGAGGGGGTGTAGTACGCCTTGTGCTTGTCACCGACGAAATTGGTGACGACGAACCCGACGGTGCCGATCACCGAGATCAAGAACCAGCCGGCGATCAGCCGCTCCGCCCGCCGCTCGGCCCGGCGGTCCACGTCCTGCGCGCGCGGCGGACGGACGGTCACCCCGCCGGCGGCCCGTTCCCCGTAGGTCGGCTGGATAACCCCCGCCCGCGGGCGAACGGCCGTGGTCCCGGGCTCACGGGTCGAGTCGGTCTGGTGGGGCGGCGTGCCCAGGGCCTCCGGGCCGTCCGGCGTCCCGGCCGGGACGTCCGGGCCGCCGGCAGACACCCCGGATCCCCCGGCGGGCTGGCCGGAGGTGTCCACCGGGTGCTTCGCCCTTCTGAAGATGCTGCTCATCGAGTCCTGCTCAGATTCATCGGCCGGTTCGCCCTGGTAGCCCGGGTAGTGCATACGCCGCTCCCTCGGGACGGACGGCTGGTCCGCACCGGAATCCGCCGGCCCCGGCGTTCCCGGGCCCGTCTGGTCACTCCACTCATACCTTCTGCCTCGCTCCGATCCACAGGCACACGCCCAGCAGGGCACCGACGCCCACCAGCCAGGCCAGCAGCCCCTCGGGCACCGGACCGTAGTTACCGAGGCTGTGCCCACCGGCGCTCGGCGTTTCCTTCATGTGCCTGATGTAGGCCGCGATCGCGATCGCGTCCTCCTCGTTGAGCTGGCGCGGGCCGAACACCGGCATCGACTCCGGCCCGGTCCGCATGGCCTCGACGACCTGCACCGGGGTGGACTCATTCAGCGAGGGGGCGAACTTGCCGTAGGTCAGCGGCGCACCCTGACCGACGGCCTGGTGGCACTGCGCGCAGTTGGCCCGGTACAACTCGCCGCCGTGCGACAGATCGGCGTCGTTGAGCGCCGCGTCCGTGACCTTCGGTATCTCCTCGCCGCCGCCAAGGCTCTGGATGTACGCGGCGAGCTGGTCGATCTGGGTCGCCGAGTAGATCGGGGGCTTGCGGTCGGCCTGCGCGGCGGGGGCGGCCAGCGGCATCCGGCCGGTCGACACCTGGAAGTCCACCGCGGCGGCGCCGACGCCGATGAGGCTGGGCCCGGTGTTCGTGCCCTGCGCTCCCAGCCCGTGGCAGGTCGAGCAGCCCTGCAGGTACAGCGCCCGGCCCTGCCGGACCGCCTCGTTGGCGTCCGGGGTCTGCGCGGCGTTGCCGCCCGGCGCGAGCACCGTCCACAGCACCCCCGTGGCCAGCAGGCCGAGGACCATGACCAGCGCGGAGGACCTCCGGCGACGACGCGCGGGCGAACGGCGCCCGCCCGAGAACCGCTTCGTGGCGGCGACCGGCACCGAGGATCGCGACGCCGCAGTGCCCGACGCCAGGGTGCCCGGCGCGGGGGTGCCCGGCGCCGGAGTGCCCGACGGTGGGATGCCCGACGGCGTGCCCGAGGATGCAGTCATGTCGCTCACTGGAGGAGGTAGATGGTCGCGAAGAGGGCGATCCAGACAACGTCGACGAAGTGCCAGTAGTACGACACGACGATCGCCGAGGTCGCCTTCTCCGGCGTGAAGCGCCCGTACATCGATCGGCCCAGCACCATCAAGAAGGCGACGAGACCGCCGATCACATGGAGCCCGTGGAAACCGGTGGTCAGGTAGTACACCGATCCGTAGGCGTGCGACGCCATCGTGAACTTGTTCTCGCTGAAGTACTCGTTCACCTGGCCGCCGACGAACACCAGACCCATGATCAGCGAGATCAGGTACCAGCGCCGTAGCCCGTACACGTCACCACGCTCGGCGGCGAACACGCCGAGCTGGCAGGTGACGCTGGACAGAACGAGGATCACGGTGAAGAACAACGCGTACCCGACGTGCAGCTCCACGGGTCCGTGTTCGGATCCGGCAGGGTCGCCGGTAGCCGGCGGCCAGTTGCCGCTGTTGACCGAACGGATCGTGAAGTACATCGCGAACAGGGACGCGAAGAACATCAGCTCCGATGACAGCCACACGACCGTGCCAACCGAGACCATCGAGGGACGGTTGGCCGTCGGGTGCGGTGGAGGAGCCTTCTCGAGGACGGGGGCTGAGGCCACGTCGGTCATTCTGGCACGGGACGGCCCACGCGCCACCGTAGGTTCGACGTTCGGTAGGACTACGACCCGTCGATGACCGCCCCGGATCATCGTGGCGGCTGCCTCGCGTGCCCGGCAAAGCCCTGCCGCAACTGGAAAAACGCAGGTCACAGCGATGTCAGTCGGCCTACGAACGATGCGGAGCAACAAGGCTGACCCGGCCGATGTTGCGTGCCTCACCCGCGACACACCGGCCCGCCAGCGCCGTTCGGCGGGCACGGTCGAGCCAACACGGACACCCCCGACCGCGACGTGGCCCCCGACCGCGACGTGACGTGACGCCGGGCGGGCCTCAGCCGGACATCGCGGCGAGCGCCCGCAGGCCGTCCGCCGGCAGGGCGATGCCGCCCTCCGAGCCGGGATCGACCGCGAGCAGGAGATCATCGGACGGCCAGATCCGGCCCAGTGCTGCCACCTGGACCGTGCGGTAACGCGCCACCTCCGGCAGCGCCTCGGCCAGGCGTTGCTCAGAGGTGAACGTCGGGACGAACTGGGTGCCGTCCTGCCGTTCGGCCACCGGCAGCTGCAGGACGCTGTCGTCCTCCTCCGACAGATCGGTGATGTCGTTACCGAGGTCGGGCAGCAGGACCTCGGCGACGGCGAGATCGCCGAGCGCCGCTCGCTCGTCCTTACCTTCGGCGAGGCGGTGCAGCGCGGCCCGCGCGGCCGTGCCCTGCGCGGAGGGGACGCCGGCCGGGACAGCGGCGCCGGGGCGGGTGCGGTCGGGACGTAGCTGGTCATCGGTCACGGGTGGCTCCCTGACGTGGATGAACGTGCTGACGTTGACGGGTGGGCGGACGTGCCGACACGGACGCGTGCCCTAGGTGTTCCGCCTACCCATCCCGCCGCGCGCGAACCGACTGCCCGCGGACGTGTCCGACCTCACCCGCGACCGGGGACCCGCGACCGGCCGTGACCGTGACCGACTGCGACCGGCTGCGACCGGCCGTGACAGGTCGGCGCCGGCCGAGTGGGCCGGTCAGGACCGCAACGCGAGATCCGCGATGAGGGCACGCCGGGTGGCTCCGGTCAACGGCGTCGCCTCGCTGTACTCCGGGTGTTCCACGACGAGCTCGACCAGCACTTCGGGGTCGCGGAAAGCATCCCGGAGCGAATCGGTCAGCGCGAAGCGCACCATGTGCACGGAGACGGTCTCAGTGGTCACATCGGGATCCTCGTCAAGGCCGGGGATCTCCTCGCCCGCCACCCGGGTCCCGCCGATCTCCAGGGCGAGACTGTGCTGCAGCCCGGCAAGCCGCCCCAACTCCTCGCGGACAGTCTCCAGAACCGAGAGCTCGATGAACACCGTCGCCGTGAGGACGTGGCTGGAGGGCAGCAGGCGGGAGTACGCATCGATCTCGTGGGCGACGTCGGCGGAGGCGGTCAGCCGCTCGGTGTAGACCATCTCCTGCACCTGGTAGCGCAGCGTCTGCTCGTTTTCGAACTCGAGGACGACGATGTCCCCGACCCGTACCCGGCGTTCGGCGCGCACCAGGATCATCTGACTGCGCAGCCGCGGCCGGCGCTCCGTGTACGCCTGGTGGTCGGTGGTGATGTCGGCGATGGTCAGCGCCATCGTGCGATCTCCTGTCCGGAAATGCTGGGATCCGTGAACGGGCGAGCGGTCCAGGAACGGCCGAGGGCCCACGGCGCGGGAGCGACGATACGGGCCGGGGTGGCGACGGGGACTACTGGCATCGCCCCGCCACCCCGGCCCGGTCGATCGAGAAACCCCGACGATCAGGCGTCGGCCGTCTCCTCGGCCGACAGCGCGTCGAGGGCCTTCTTGAACCGACCGGCGTGGGTCTTCTCCGCCCGGGCGAGGGTCGAGAACCAGTCCGCGATCTCCTCGAAGCCCTCCTCGCGGGCGGTCTTGGCGAAGCCGGGGTACATGGCAGTGAACTCGTAGGTCTCGCCGGCAACGGCGCTGACCAGGTTCTTCATGGTCGTGCCAAGGGGCTCGCCCGTCGCCGGGTCGCCGACCTCCGCGAGGAAATCCAGGTGCCCGAAGGCGTGCCCGGTCTCGCCCTCCGCGGTGTCGCGGAACAGCGACGATGCGTCGGTCAGCCCCTCGATGTCGGCCCGGCGGGCGAAGTAGAGGTAACGCCGGTTCGCCTGGCTCTCGCCGGCAAACGCCTCCTTGAGGTTCTCGTGGGTCTTGGTGCCGTCAAGCTTCGGCATGAAGTGCTCCTTGTGGATGGGTGTTCACTATTGACCGGTCCTGTCCGCGCCGCGGGCCGGGCCGGAGCCGTTCGCCTGACAATCCGGGCACAGCCCCCGGAACTGCAGGTCGTACCCGGTGATGGCGAATCCCGAGCGGCACGCGATCTCCGCCATCATCCCGTCGGGGACGGGGTGATCAATGTCGACCGCCCGACGGCATCCGCCACAGACCACGTGGTCGTGACGACTCGTGTTGGCGTCGTACCGGGCCGCCGGGCCGCCGCCCAGGCGCAGCTCGATCGCTCGACCGGCGGACACCAGCAACGCCAGTGTGCGGTATACGGTCGCGCTGCCGATCCCCGGGGACACGGTCCGCACCCGTTCGTAGACCTCGGCCGCGGTCGGGTGGTCGCGGGCCGCCGCCAGCACCGCCAGCACGGCCATCCGCTGCGAAGTGAGACGAAGATCGGTCTGGTTGTTCATAGGATCACGCCCGTCGTACGGCGGTGGAACGCCCCGGGCCGCCGGCGGCGGCGATCGAGGCGTCACGCGGTCCGGCCGGCATCAGGGTCCACCGATTGAGAACAAGTCTCAGTATCACTCCTGCGACGATCCGAAGGCAACCAGGGGTCTGTGCTCCCGGCCCCACCCGGCCCGGCGAGGACCCGGCGGGCGACGCGACACGGGTCACGTCCGACGGTCCGCGGGAGGTAGCCTGCACGGGACAACTCTCACATGGCAGCGTCCACTTCCGAGGTGCCCGGATGTCCGGGGTACCTGGGAGCCCGAGGTGCCTGGAGGGCGGTCCGCAGTTCACCGCTGGCCGGCTCACCGCCGGTCGGCGATGGTCACCTCTCGCGAAAGGCCCGCGGACGACATGATCACCATCCTCGTCTACGCCGACCGAGCGGATGTGCGCGAACACGTCCGGAACGCGATCGGCCGTCTCCCCGCCGCTGGCCTCGGTCCGATTGAGTTCGTCGAGGCCGCCGACGCCCCCGAGGCGATCGGCGTGGTCGATCATCACGAGGCGGATCTGTGCATCTTCGACGCGGAGGCCACCCCCAGCGGCGGCATGGGGCTCTGCCGGCAGCTGAAGAACGAGGTCATCAACTGTCCGCCGACCATCCTGCTGGTCGCCCGCCCGGACGATCGCTGGCTCGCCACCTGGTCCCAGGCGGATGCGGTGGTCACCCATCCGATCGACCCGGGTCTGCTCACCGAGGCGGTCGTGACACTGCTGCGGGCGCGTGCCGGCGGCGCCGTGGCCCGTCAGCCGCTCACCGGCGCCCAGCTCGCCCACTGAGATCCAGGGCTTCCGAGATATGACCACCGTTAGCGCATCCCACTCCTACACCGGCCACTCCCCCGTCGGCGCTCCCCCCGCCGGGGCTCTCCCGACCGTCGAGACGAGCTGGCCGGAGCTGATCGGGGCGTTGCTGGCGGGCGAGTCCCTGGACTCCGCGCGCACCGCCTGGGCGATGCACCAGATCATGGCGGGGGCCGCCTCGCCCGCGCAGGTGGCCGGGTTCGCGGTATCGCTGCGGTCCAAAGGGGAGACGCCGGAGGAGATCGCCGGCCTGGTAGGGGCCATGCTGGCCAGTGCCACGCCCCTGAGCCTGTCCGAGCAGGTACGGGCCCGCGCCGTGGACACCTGCGGGACCGGCGGCAACCGTTCCCACACCGTGAACCTGTCGACGATGGCCGCGCTGGTCGTCGCCGGCGCGGGTGTGCCGGTGGTCAAGCACGGCAACCGGGCCGCGTCGTCATCCTGCGGCTCGGCGGACCTGCTCGCGGAGCTCGGTGTCGTGGTCGACCTGCCGCCAGCCGGCGTCGAGGCGTGCCTGGCTACAGCAGGCATCGCCTTCTGCTTCGCCCAGGTCTTCCACCCGGCGATGCGGCACGTCGGCGGGGTCCGGCGCGAGATCGGCGTGCCCACCGCGTTCAACATCCTCGGGCCGCTGAGCAACCCGGCCCGCCCCGGCGCGCAGGCGATCGGCGTCGCCGACGCGCGGCTCGCTCCCGTCGTCGCCGGGGTGCTGGCCGACCGGGGCACCCGGGCGCTGGTGTTCCGCGGCGACGACGGGCTCGACGAGCTCACCCCGGTGACGACGTCCGCCGTGTGGGTCGTCGCGGCCGGCGCCGGACAGCCGCGCCGCGAGCGGTTCGACCCCCGCGACGTCGGCATCCACGTCGCGGACCGCGCCGCGCTGCGCGGCGCGGACGCCCGTTACAACGCCGCCGTCACCCGGTCGGTGCTCGCCGGTGAGCCCGGACCCGTCCGCGACGCGGTCCTGCTCGCCGCCGCCACCGCCCTGGTCGCCGCGGCCGGCCCCTCCGACGCCCCCGTCACCGAGCAGATCGGCGCCGCCCTGCCCCGGGCGGCCGAGGCGGTGGACTCCGGCGCCGCCCGGGCCGTCCTGGAGCGATGGGTGACCGCGAGCCAGGCCGCCGCCGCAGCGGTCGACACGGCGGTGGCCACGGCTCCCTGAGCGGGCCTTGGGAAGGGGGACCCCCCGACCCGGGCGGGATCAGTCCTCGGGCACCGGCGGGTGCCAGAAGTTCTCGAAGACCAGGCAGGTCACGAACACCACGACCAGAAGCGCACCGAGAACAATCAGCCAGACGCCGAAGACGAGGCCCATGGCCGCCGTCACCGAGCTGGCCCCGATGAAGAACGGGTAGTAGCTGCCCGGGGTGAAGTGCCCGAGCTCCCCCGCCCCGTCGGCGATCTCCGCATCCGGCAGGTCCTGCGGGCGCATGCCGATCCGCCGGCCAGTGAAGACCAGGTAGCCGCCGACGAGCAGGCCGAGCCCCGTGGTGAGGGTCAGCGCGGCCGTGCCGGTCGGGTCCTTCGACCAGAACCAGTACACCAGCGCGGCGGCCCCGGCGAACACCCCGAAGAAGTTGAAGATGATGCCTTCCACCTTCATGCCATGGCCGCCTTAACTGATCTCGGGAGTCGCGTGGTAGTCGACCCGGCCAATCGTGGCCGGATAGTGCAGGTCGAAGGCCGGGCGTTCGGAGCGGATGCGCGGCAGCGCCCGGAAATTGTGCCGCGGCGGCGGGCAGGACGTCGCCCATTCCAACGAGTTCCCGTAGCCCCAGGGGTCGTCGACGACGGCGAGTAGG
>NZ_CDWTMG010000003.1:43622-44154 GCF_977945845.1 Frankia sp. CcMO1 | reverse complement strand
CCGTCCAGAAATGGATCTTCCCGAGCCGGTCGTTCATCATCCGGCCCGTGACCTTCGGGAACCAGAAGTAGGTGCCGCCGAAGGCGGCGAACACCACGGTCCCGAAGATGACGTAGTGGAAGTGGCCGACGACGAAGTAGCTGTCGCTGACGTGGAAGTCGATCGGCGGGCTGGCCAGCAGCACCCCGGTCAGGCCACCGAACAGGAAGGTCACTAGGAAGCCGACGCAGAACAGCATCGGCGTCTCGAAGGTGAGCTGCCCGCGCCACATCGTGCCGATCCAGTTGAAGAACTTCATCCCGGTCGGCACCGCGATGAGGAAGGACAGGAAGGCGAAGAAGGGCAGCAGCACCGCGCCGGTGACGAACATGTGGTGCGCCCACACCGCGACGGACAGGGCGGCGATGCCGATGGTGGCGAAGACCAGACCCTTGTAGCCGAACAGCGGCTTGCGGGAGAAGACCGGCAGAATCTCGCTGACGACGCCGAAGAACGGCAGGGCGAGGATGTAGACCTCGGGGTGGCCGAAGAA
>NZ_CDWTMG010000003.1:2447-43373 GCF_977945845.1 Frankia sp. CcMO1 | reverse complement strand
CCAGCACGAGGATCGAGGTCACCAGGAAGTTCCAGCAGAAGATCGGCAGCCGGAACATCGTCATGCCCGGGGCCCGCATCGTCAGGATCGTTGTGATCATGTTGACGGCGCCGAGGATGGTGCCCAGACCAGACACCGTCAGCCCCAGGATCCACAGGTCCGACCCGGCCCCCGGCGAGTACACCCCGTTGTTCAGCGGCGAGTAGGCGAACCAGCCGAAGGACGCCGACCCGTTCGGGGTCAGGAACCCGAAGATCACCGTCAGGCTGCCGAACAGGAAGAACCAGTAGGACAGCGCGTTCAGCCGCGGGAACGCCACGTCCGGCGCGCCGATCTGCAGCGGCACTAGGAAGTTCCCGAACGCGAAGGCGATCGGGGTCGCGAACATGAGCAGCATCAGCGTGCCGTGCATCGTGAACAGCTGGTTGTACTGCTCGTTGGAAAAGTGCTGCAGCCCCGGGCGGGCCAGCTCCGCCCGGATCATGATGGCCATGAGGCCGGCGACGATGAAGAACACGAACGACGTGACGAAGTACATGACGGCGATGTCCTTGTGGGACGTCGTCCGCAGATAGCCGAGCAGGTTCGTCCGCCGGGGGATGTGGGGGGCCGGGGAGTCGGCGTGCCCGACACCCGGTTCTTGTACGAGGGTCACTGTCCACTCCCGGTGGTTGCGGTGGTGGCGGCGGTCCCGGTCATCGACGCGGCCGGCGTCGCCGAGATCACCGCGTTCTCCCGGTCCGCGATGAACGTGTCGTACTCGGCCTGCGGCACGACCTTCACATAGAAGTTCATCCGGTCGTGGTCCGTCCCGCACAGTTCGGCGCATCGACCGATGAAGGTGCCGGTCTTCGTGACGGTCAGTTCGAACTGGTTCACCCGGCCGGGGATGACGTCCCGCTTGAACAGGAACTCCGGCACCCAGAACGAGTGGATGACGTCCGGCGAGCTCTCCACGAAACGGATCGAGCGGTTCTGCGGCAGCACGAGCACCGCCGGCTCACCGGGGCGACCGGTGACCTCGATCGGGTTGGCACCCTGCCGGCCGGATCCGGTGTCGAGGTACTTGAACTGCCAGTTCCACCGGAAGGCGATCACGTCGACGGTGACGTCGGGCTTCGACGAAAGCTTGGTGACCTCGGTCTCGTCCCGGGCCGTGTAGAAGAACAGCCCGGCCACGATCACCACCGGCACGACGGTGTAGAGCACCTCGACCGGCAGGTTGTAGCGCACCTGGCGGGGAAGTACGTCGCTGCGTTTCCGGAAGGCGATGACCGCGTAAAAGATCATTCCCCAGACGAGCACACCGACGGCGAGCGCCGCGATCGCCGAACCCTGCCAGATGTTGAGAAGGCGCGGCGTGTGGTTCGTCACGCCCTCGGGATAGCCGAATGTGGGCCTGTCGCAGGCGGTCGCCATGATCCCCACGACAGCGAGCGCGGCGCTGAGACGCAGGACACGCCGAAGCGGCCGGATGTGCCGCGTCCCGTGCACGCCGACCGCGGACACCGCGGCTGCGCGTGTGTCGGAGCCAGCCGGCGTCGTCGGCGTGTCCTCGACATCCGCGAGCGACGGCCGGGTCCGACCGAAGGATCTCCTCACCAGGTCCTGCCTCCCACGACGAGCGGGCCGCGGCCGCGGGGGCGGACAGCGTTCGTCCCCGCGCGCGAGACCCCCTGGAAACGCCATGTCGCCCCGCCGATCCAACCGGACGACATGCTGTCTTCGACACGCTGTAGATGGTGCGGCAGCAGCGTATCTCAGCGGCCGCGAACCTTCTCGCCTCAGGCCCCCGTCAGCGCCTGTGACGCACGCCCCTCCCGGCCGTTCACGGCGTACCGTTTCACAGGTGCCGGCCTATCTCGACCACGCGTCGACCACGCCGCTGCACCCTGCCGCGCGCGAGACTCTGCTAGTGGCCCTTCAGGATGGCTGGGCCGACCCGGCACGGTTGTATCGGGAGGGCCGCCGGGCGCGCATGCTGCTCGACGCGGCGCGCGAGACCGTCGCGAGCGTACTCGGGGCTCGGCCGGACGAGATCAGTTTTCCCGCGAGCGGGTCGGCGGCGGCGCATCTGGCCCTGCTGGGCACGGCGGCGGCCCGGCGGCGCGCGGGTGACGTCGTCATGGTCAGCGCGGTCGAGCACTCCAGCGTCCTGCACGCTGCGCAGCGGCACGAACAGGCCGGTGGACGGGTCGTCAGGGTCGGTGTGGATCATCTTGGCCGGATCGACCCCGCCGGCTTCACCCCCGTCGCCGGTACCGCCGTCGCCAGCCTCCAGCACGCCAACCATGAGGTCGGGACCATCCAGCCGGTCGCCGAGGTCGCCGAACGGATGCGCGCCGCCGGGGTGCCGCTGCACACCGATGCCGCCGTGACAGTCGGCCACATCCCCGTCGACCTGGCCGACCTCGGGGTGGATCTGCTCACCGCGAGTGCCCACAAGTTCGGCGGACCACCCGGGGTGGGCGTTCTCGCCGTGCGCACCGGGACCCGCTGGCGCAGTCCCGGTCCCGTCGACGAGCGGGAGGGCGGTCGGGTTGCGGGCTATCCGAACGTCCCCGCCGTCGCCGCCGCCGCCACGGCGCTGAGCGCCCGGGCGGGTGAACTCGCCGCGGAGGCGCCCCGGCTCGCCGGCTACGTGGCCGAGCTGCGCCGCCGGCTGCCCGAACTCGTCGACGGCGTGGAACTACTCGGCGACCCGGACCGGGCAGCGACGGTTCCGCACATCAGCGCGTTCTCCTGCCTCTACGTCGAGGGCGAGGCACTGCTGACCGAGCTCGACCGGGCCGGAATCGCCGTGAGCTCCGGGTCGAGCTGCACATCCGACACCCTGGCCCCGAGCCATGTCCTGGTCGCCATGGGCGCGTTGACGCACGGCAACCTGCGGATCTCCTTCGGCCGCGAGTCGACCCGGGCCGACCTCGACGCCCTGCTGACGGCGCTGCCCGCGGCCGTGCGCGCCGTGCGGGACCGGCTGGGCGCCGCCGGGCTTTGACGCCGACAATCCGATGACGGAACAGCCGCACACGGTCGACTCGCGAGGACGGCGCTGCCCGCTGCCGATCATCGATCTGGCCCGCGCCTTCGGCGGGATTCCGGTGACCGGCACCATCACGCTCTGGGCCGACGATCCCGCCGCCGGCGCGGACGTCGTGGCCTGGTGCCGGCTGCGGGGTCAGGAGCTGGTGGGCGTCTCCCCGCTCCCGGAGGGCGGGGAGGCGTTCGTCATCCGGCGGCTTGTATAATCTTCCGGCTCAGATTGTCGGCAGATGCTCGGCGATCTCGGCGGCGGCGTCGGAACCGTAGGCCTCGGTGAGACGCTTAAGCACCTCCGACGGCTCCACCGTGTACTCCTGGGTGCCGATCGTCTCCAGGACCAGGGTGGCGAGCAGGGAGCCGACCTGGGCGGAGCGTTCGAGCGAGAGGTCCCAGGACCGGCCGGCGAAGAACCCAGCCCGGAAGGCGTCCCCGACTCCGGTGGGATCCGGGGTGGCGCGGGCGGGAACGACCGGGACCCGGATGGGGTCGCTCTCCGGGGCCTCGATGACCGCACCATCCTTGCCGTGCGTGGTCACCCGGACGCCGACCCTGGCCAGGATCTCCTCGTCCGACCAGCCGGTCTTGCTGGCGAGCAGCGCCTTCTCGTACTCGTTACAGAACAGGTAGGCCGCACCGACGACGAGCTCGCGGATCTGCGGGCCCTCCATGATCGCGAGCTGCTGGGAGATGTCCGCCGCGAACGGATATCCCCGCTGTCGGCACTCCTCGCTGTGGCGCAGCATCGCCCCGGGGTCGTTGGGGCTGACGATCACCATGTCCAGGCCGCCGAACCGCTCGGCGATCGGCCTCAGCTCGATGTCGGCGGCCTCACTCATCGCACCCGGGTAGAAGGACGCGATCTGGTTGAGGTCCTCGTCGGTGGTGCAGACGAACCGCGCGGTGTGCGCGATCTCGCTGACCCGCACGGAGGCGGTGTCCACACCGTGCCGGTCGAGCCAGGAACGGTAGTCGGCGAAGTCCTCGCCGACCGCGCCGACGAGGATCGGGCGCAGGCCCAGCCGGCCCAGGCCGAAGGCGATGTTGGCCGCCACTCCGCCCCGCCGGATCACGAGCTCGTCGACGAGGAAGGACAGCGAGACCCGCTCAAGCTGGTCGGCGAGCAACTGCTCGGCGAACTTTCCAGGAAAGCGCATGAGGTGGTCGGAGGCGATGGAACCAGTCACGGCGATACGCACGATCAAGGAGCTTACCGGCCTGCCCCGAAGCCCGGAACCACCGGCTCGCGCTGGTTCACACGCGTCATTACGGAGGCGTCAGATCGCGGTGTCCCGTGATTCCGGCGGCCCGCAGGCAATGGACCCGCAGGCAATGGAAACGACGGATACCGACACAAGCGGATACCGACACAACACATGCGGGAGAGCCCGGTCCGACGAACAAAGGTCGGACCGGGCTCTCCCGAACGTTCCGGTCTGATCAACCGGTCACCGAACCGCGCCCCGGGGCTCGCGCCGAGACGCGGCCCGAGCAGGAGGTGCGGCCCGGTGCTCAGCGCATCAGTGGAACGAGTCGCCGCAGGCGCAGGAACCCTGGGCGTTCGGGTTATCGATGGTGAAACCCTGCTTCTCGATCGTGTCGACGAAGTCGATCGTCGCCCCGCCGAGGTACGGGGCACTCATCCGGTCCACCGCCACCTTGACACCGGAGAAATCGAGGACGGTGTCGCCGTCGAGGGACCGCTCGTCGAAGAACAGCTGGTAGCGCATGCCCGAGCAGCCTCCGGGCTGCACCGCGATACGCAGCTTGAGGTCATCCCGACCCTCCTGCTCAAGCAGGGTCTTCACCTTGCCTGCGGCGGTGTCGGTGAGGACGACGCTCGAGGACTGCGTCGCGGGTGCGGTGGTGTCCTGAACGGTCATAGGGACTACTCCTGCCCTTGGTGGACGTGCCTGGCAAGCCAGGCCACTAGTTCCGGTTGACTTGTACGCAGGGCGCCGCCGACCATCCGGCGCACACCCCCCCGGGCACGGCACTGCCACTGTGCCGACATCCATGCCCAACACCGTCGGCCGGGATCCGCTTCCTATGGTAGCGATGCCGGCGCGGGCCAACCACGTCGAGATCCCGACCATGCTTGGAGACGGTGGTCACTCCCGTTCACGTTAGTGACCTTCGTCTGGCCGCCAGCTGACCACGAAGAGCTCGGCATACGATGGCGCCGGGAGTTAGAGTCTCATCGACCATTCGTGGACGGGTCCGGCGGGATCGTTCGATCGGCCGCCGCGGACGACGAGGCGGCCAGGCCGAGGGCCGGTCGACCGGAGGAGTGCCATGACCACCAACCCGGCCCTGCGGCGCGACCCGATCCCTGCTCGCGGCCCGATCCCTGCTCGCGGCCCGATCCCTGCTCGCGACCCGGCCCTCGACCGGGTCGGTGTGACTCCGTCACCGCTGGCCCTGCTGCTACTCGGACGCCAGGCCGACCCGGCCAGCGAGCGTGGCGTGGACTGTCCGGGTGAACTCCCCCCGGCGGCCGATCCGACCCTCACAGCCCGCGCCGCGGCGGCGAAGCGGGCGCTGGGTGATCGGGCGTTCATCCTCGGGCACCACTACCAACGCGACGAGGTCATCGCTTTCGCCGACGTGACCGGCGACTCGTTCAAGCTGGCCCAGCAGGCCGCCGCGCGGCCGCAGGCCGAGGCGATCGTCTTCTGCGGCGTGCACTTCATGGCGGAAAGCGCCGACATCCTTACCGGCGCGCACCAGCAGGTGATCCTGCCGGACCTTGCCGCCGGCTGCTCGATGGCGGACATGGCCACAGCCGAGCAGGTCGAGCAGGCCTGGGACGATCTGCTCGACGCGGGAGTCGCCGCCGGCACCGTTCCAGTGAGCTACATGAACTCCTCGGCCGCGATCAAGGCGTTCACCGGGCGCCACGACGGGACGATCTGCACGTCGTCGAACGCCAGGCGCGCGCTGGAGTGGGCCTTCGGCGAGCGTGGGGGCGCCCGGGTGCTCTTCCTGCCGGATCAGCACCTCGGCCGCAACACCGCCATCGGGGAGCTGGGGATGAGCGAGCAGGACTGCGTCGTCTACGACCCCCGCAAGCCCTCGGGAGGACTGACCAGCCGGCAGCTGCGCGAGGCGAAGATGATCCTCTGGCGGGGTCACTGCTCGGTACACGGCCGGTTCACCCGCGATAGTGTCGACGAAGTCCGCCGCCGGATCCCCGGGGTGACGGTGCTCGCCCACCCGGAGTGCCGGCGGGAGGTCGTCACCGCGGCCGACCTCGTCGGCTCGACCGAGTACATCATCTCGGTCGTCGATGCCGCTCCCGCCGGATCGGCGTTCGCGATCGGTACCGAGCTGAACCTGGTGCAGCGGCTGGCGACGAGGCACCCTGACCAGACCGTGGTCTTCCTGGACCGTACGGTGTGTTTCTGTTCCACCATGAACCGGATCGACATGCCCCACCTCGTGTGGGCGCTGGAGTCCCTCGTGCGGGGTGAGACGGTGAACCGCATCACCGTCGACCCGGACATGGCCCCCTATGCCCGGAAGGCTCTCGACCAGATGTTGGCGCTGCCCTGATGGCTCTGCTGAAACGACGCGGCTCCGCCAGCTCCGATGCCGGCTCCGGTCCCATCGCCGGGGATCCGATCGCCGAGCAGGTGGAGAGGGCCGAACAGGAGAAGGTCGCCGATCCGCGGCGCACGGCGGCCAAGGGCCGACCCACGCCCCGCCGGGCGGAGGCGCGGGCCGCCCGTACGAAGCCCGGTGGGGCGCTCGGCGCCCCGGCGAACAAGCAGGAGGCGCGGGCGGCGCGACGCAGGCAGAGCCAGGAGTACCGCGCGGCGATGATGTCCGGCGACGTCAGCCGGCTGCCACCGCGTGAACGCGCGCCCGAGCGCGTGCTGGCCCGCGACTTCGTGGACACGCGGATCAACGTCGGGTCGTTCTTCCTGCCGATCGCCATCGTCTACTTCGTCGGCGGACTGGTCCCGAACGCATCGATCAAGCTGGCCGCGACCCTGCTGATGCTGCTCGGGATCGTCGCGGTCGTCATCGACTCGCTCCTGCTCTCCTGGCAGGTGAGCCGGCGCGTCGCGGAGAAGTACCCGGACTCCCGGGTGCGGGTGCGGGCCTACGCCGTGCAGCGCGCGCTACTGCCGCGGCGCTGGCGACTCCCCCGCCCGCGGGTCTCCCGCTCCGGCCCGCGCCCCTGATCGACGGTCAGGGCCGACGGCTAAGGTCGTCACGTGAAGCATCGACGTCTCGGGCGCAGCGGCCTGTCGGTCAGTGAGATCTCCTACGGCAACTGGATCACCCATGGTGACCAGATCGAGGCGGATGCGGCGACCGCCTGTGTGCGTGCCGCCCTCGACGAGGGCATCACCACATTCGACACCGCGGACGTCTACGCCGGTACCCGCGCCGAGAGCGTCCTGGGCGAGGCGCTGCAGGGCGTGCGCCGGGAGTCCTACGAGCTGTTCACCAAGGTCTACTGGCCCACCGGCCCGGGCGAGAACGACAAGGGCCTCGGTCGCAAGCACATCATCGAGTCCGCGCACGCCTCGCTGCGCCGTCTGCGCACCGACCACCTCGACCTCTACCAGGCACACCGGTACGACCCAACGGTGCCGGTCGAGGAGACCCTGCGGGCCTTCGACGACCTCGTCCGCGCCGGCAAAGTGCTCTACGTCGGCGTGTCCGAGTGGAGCGCCGAGCAGATCAGCGACGCCGTCCGGCTGGCCGGCGAGCTGGGGCTGGACCGCATCATCTCCAACCAGCCGCAGTACTCGATGCTGTGGCGGACCATCGAGGCCGACATCGTGCCCGTCAGCCGGAAGGCCGGGATCTCCCAGATCGTCTGGTCGCCGATCGCCCAGGGCGTGCTCACCGGCAAGTACCTGCCCGGTCAGCCACCGCCGACCGGCAGCCGGGCCACCGGTGGAACCGGTTCCACCTTCATCTCCCGGCTGCTGCGCGACGACGTGCTGACCGCGGTGCAGGAGCTGCGGCCGATCGCCGCGGACGCCGGGCTGTCGATGGCGCAGCTCGCCATCGCCTGGGTGCTGCAGAACGACAACGTCGCCTCAGCGATCATCGGCGCATCCCGGCCGGAGCAGGTACGGGAGAACGTCAAGGCTGCCGGCGTGACGCTCGACGCGGTGCTGCTCGATCGGATCGACGACGTGCTCGCCAAGGTCGTCACCCGGGCCTGACCCGGGCCTGCCTCCAGGCCTGGCCCCGGGCCCGCCGGCTGCCCCGGATCGAATCGGATCGAATCAGCCAGGTTGGTCGTCGGCCGGGTCGGTTCGGCGGAAAGCGGAGGCCAGCGCCTGCCAGGTCCGGTCGAGATCGGATCCTGGCAGGTAGCGGCCGTCCAGTTCGAGGATCATCATGCCGTGCGCGGCGGCCCACAGGGCTTGCGCGAGATAGGGTTCCCCGGCCGCCCGGTAGAACGGCTCCCCCGCCCAGTCCTCGACGTCGGCGCTCAGTAGCCGACGGTTCAGCGAACCGGCGGTGACCAGGCGGTAGAGGTTCGGATGGGCTCGGGCATAGCCCCGGTACGCGGCCAGCAGGGCCGGGACCACCTCCGCGGAACCGCTGCGGTCGACCACGTCGTGGAGCAACTCCCCGATCTCCATGAGCATGGTCTCGATCAGCTTGGCCTCGAGCTGCGGCTTGCCCGCGAGATGCTTGTACAGCGACGGCGCCCGGATACCGAGGAGATCACCGATCCGGCGCATCGTCAGCGCCCCCGCCCCCTCGGTCTCCAGCACCCCTCGCGCGACCGTGATGATCTCGGTGACCCGCGGCGAGACGGGGCCCAGGACCGGGCGGGGCGCGATCCTGGGCAACGGCAGCTCGCCGGCCGGCCGCACCTCCGCCACCGACCGTGCTCCCCGCGCCGGCGCCGACCCGGATTCCGCCCGCACCGGTGAGGTTGCCGTCCCTGTGTTCACGCCGGCGTGATCACGAAGACGGGATGGCGGGGCGCGATCCGACGGATCTCCTCATCGGACGAGCCCGGCCCGACCCCGTCGAAGAAGGCGCCGACCTCGGCCTTCCACCGCCGCAGGTAGGCCCGCAGCACGGCGACGCTCGCCGCCGGATCCAGCTCGATCGCGGAGTAACGCGTGCGCGACCGGCCACGCAGCAGGTACAGCTCGCCCTGGGCCACGCGCAGATTACGCACCCACTGGCCATGTCCTCGCGCCGAGACCAGGTACTGCTGCCCGTCGAAGATGAGCAGGTTCACCGGGGTCCGGCGCGGCTCGCCGCTGATCCGGCCGCGTACCTCGAGGATCCGGCTGCCCAGGAGGCTGATCCCCGCCCGGGTCAACGCCGCGACGGCGCGGTTGGCCACGTTACGAGTGAACCATCCGGGGGCGAGGTAATGCGCTTCAGCCAGAGTGGACGGGTTGTTGTGCTCGGTCAAGATCTGCACCCTCTCTGCCGACCGGAGCGGCCCGGCGCCAGCCTAAGCGATCTCGATGGTTCGGCCGGCCGGACCACACCGGACAGGCCGACGCCGCTAGCCAACACTGCTAGCTAACGCCGTTAGCCGACCTCTCGTCAAGAGGTAGTTCGGTCGGCACGAATCGGGACCGGCACCGGTCGGGACCGGCACGGGCGGAGGCGGCTCAGGTCACCGGGCGCAGGCTCATCGGCCCGTAGATGCGACGGCCGGCATCGAGGAGCGTCACCTGCGCCACCCCCGCATCGAGCAGGTCACGCCAGGTCTCCCCGAGCCACGTCTCAGCGTCTCCCTGGCTGGTGAACGACTCGGAGGTCGAGTCCCCGCCGACCATCGTGATGGTGCCGTCATCGCCTTCGTAGCGCCAGGTCCAGGTCATGAGTGTGTCCTTCCCACCCGGGCGGCCCGCGCTGGAACCGCCGGCCGTGATCGGCCAGTGCGCCGGCCGGTCGCCCCATCCAACCGCGTGCACCCAGCCGACGCGGGACTCCCGGCCCCACCCCAGGGCCGATGATCCATCGTGGCACTGGTCGACCGGCCCGCGGGCCCGGGTCCGGTCGGCCCGTGCTACTGGCGCGGTCGGCGATACCGGCGCCAAGATGTCGTGAACGCCGGTAACGTCAGTTCTGGTGGATGCCCGGACGGCACCGCGACCACCACGATCGCGAAGCCGGCGTCACCGGTCATCGCCGGTCGCGCGAGCCGGCGGAGGTCCGCACGGTGAGCACAGCCGCGTCGAAGGCAGGTCCGCACGACAGGCACGTCTGCGTGAGCAGTACGTCGGTACAAGGAGGAAGAACCCGCGTGGGAACGACCGTCTACAACGCAGCGGCCATCGTGGCCGAGTCCGTGGAACACGAGGACGCGCCCCTGACCTGGTGGGCCGCCGCGCTCGTCACCTTCGCGGCGATCTTCCTGCTGGCGGTGGTGCTCACCCTCATGACCCTGTGGGAGCGCAAGCGCCACCCGCACGTCTGAGGTTCCGGAGGCCACGGAGCCTGGCAGGCTTGAGAACCCGGAGAGGCGGAGACCCCGGGGGATCCGGGGCGCCACGGGATCCGGGAGACGGAACACGATGAAGGTGACGCTGCTCGGCACCGGCTCGGCGGACGGCTGGCCCAACCCGTGGTGCGACTGCGCATCCTGTGCCTGGGCCAGGGAACACGAAGTACGCGGGCAGACGGCCGTTCTGATCGACGACGCCCTGCTGATCGACTGTGGTCCCGACGTGCCCCGGACCGCTGCCCGGCTCGGAGTACGCCTGTCGGGGCTGCGTCATCTGCTGATCAGCCACGCCCATCCCGATCATCTGGGGCCCGAGAGCCTGATGTGGCGCTCGTGGTCGACAGCCGCGGGACGGCCCCTCGACGTGGTCGGTCCGCCGGGGGCGCTGGCGGCGTGCCGGGAGTTCCTGGCTCGCTGGGAGCGATCCGATCCGGACCGGGACGGCTCGCCGCTGCGGCTGATCGCCGTGGTGCCCGGGGGCACGCCGACGGCACCCGGGCCCCTGCGCCTCGGCGGGGACGATCGGCAGGCCGCGGAGGACCGGGGATCCGCGGAGGATCAGGAGTCCCCGAGCGATCGGGGTTACCTCGTTCGACCGGTCGCCGCCCGGCACGGTGACGCGAGCATCGGGCCGGCCGTGCTCTACGACGTGACGGCGCCGGACGGTGGACGCCTGCTGTACGGCTGCGACACCGCGGCGCCGCTGCCGGCGGAGACGCTCGAGGCGGTCACCGGCCGCGCCTACGACGTCGTGTTGCTGGAGGAGAACAACGGCGACCGGCCGGGGTTCGGCGAGCACCTTGACCTCGACACCTTCGGTCAGCTCGTGGCCGAGCTGCGCCGCCGCGGCGCCGTGGTGCCGAGCACCCTGGTACTGGCCGTTCATCTGAGTCACCGCAACCCGCCCGGCGACGAACTGGCCCGCCGGCTCCAGCTCGCCGGCGCGCTGGCACCGGCGGACGGGACCGTCTATGACATCGTCCCGGCCGCCCGGCGGCAGCCACCACAGCCGTCTCAGCCAGCACAGCCACCACGGGCACCAGGGCGGTGGCAGCGCCCGGTGTTCCCGGCACCACACCGGCTCCTGATCACGGGGGGTGCCCGGTCGGGGAAGTCGGCCGAGGCCGAACGCCGGCTGCTCGCCGAACCGGAGGTGGTCTACGTCGCGACATCGGCGCCGCCTGATCCGGCCGACGCCGAGTGGTCCGAGCGGATCGCCGCACACCGGCGGCGGCGCCCGGCCGCCTGGACGACCGTGGAGACGGTCGATCTGGTCCCCCTGTTGCGCTCTCCCGGACCACCGCTGCTCATCGACGGTCTGGGGCTGTGGGTCGGCGCCTGGCTGGACCGTCCGGACGAGTTGCGCATCCGCGCGGAGGAGCTCGTTGACGCCTGGCGGGCCACCGGCCGCCGGGTCGTCGCGGTCACGGACGAGGTCGGTTCCGGAGTCGTTCCCCCGGCCGAGGCCGGCCGCCGGTTCCGCGACGCGCTCGGCCGTCTCAACGCCGATCTCGCGGCCGAGGCCGACGAGGTGTGGCAGGTGGTCGCGGGCATCCCCCTCCGGCTGCGACCGTTCCCGCACGAGTGGTCATAGCGTCCTCACGGGACGAATCCTCACGGGACGAATCCTCCCGTGAGGAAGTCGTAGCGATAGAGCCCGGCCGAGCAGGCCACGATGAGACCGGCCAGTTCGGTCGCGGGAAGCCACCGGCAGGACCGGGCCGCGCCCTCGAAACGCATCATGGTGGCGCATCGCCAGGTCGAGGTGTCCCAGATGCGCAGCGCGCCGTCGCCGCCCGCGGTGGCGAGCCACGCCCCGTCCGGAGAGAAGGCCGCGTCGCGCACGGTGTGGACGTGTCCGATGAGCGTCGCCACCGCCGCGCCGTCGCTCACCCGCCAGACCCGCACGGTGTGGTCGGCTCCCGCGGAGGCCACCAGCGCGCCATCCGGGGAGATCCCCACGCCCAGCACGTTGTCGGTGTGGCCGGTGAGCACAGCCCGCTGCTCCAACGTCGCCACGTCCCACAACCGCACGGTGCGGTCATTGCCGCCCGAGGCCAGCCACCTGCCGTCCGGGCTGACCGCGCAGGCCTGCACCGGACCGCGATGACCCGCCTGATCAACAGAGCCCACCAGACCGCGGGGATCCTCGGAACCGCTCGACGCGGCAGCGGTGGCGGTGGCGGCAGCAAAGGTGGCCAGCCACTCGCCCCCCTCGGTCTCCCACATCCGCAGCGAGCCGTCCCCGCAGGCCCCGACGAGCCAGGAACCGGTGGGGTCGACAGCGAATCCGTAGATCTCGACGTCGGCCGTCAGCACGGCCTGTACCGTCGCGGTGACGGGATCCCACAGCCCGACCGCGTTCGTGTCCACGGGTACGACCGCCCAGGAACCGTCGGGTGCGGCCACCGACCCGCGGGCCTGCTGGACACGACCGCCACTGCTCGCCGCGCCTGGCTCTCCCGTGGCCAGATCCCAGGCGGTCGCGGTGCCGTCGTCGGAGTAGGCGACGACCAGGGTGGGCGCGTCCCGCCCGCGGGGGACCACCACGGCGCAGCCCCGCATCGCCTCGTCCCGGCCACTCGCGGCGGGCTTGGGCAGGGTGACGTCGGTTGCCCACAACCGGATGCTGCCGTAGCGGCCCGCGGCGGCGACCCATGATCCGTCCGGGGAGACCACGCACGTGCGGCTTCCGACGGCGCCGACCAGCTCCGCGCGATGGGTGCCGCGCTCGGCGTCCCAGAGCCGGATCGCTCCCTCCCAGCTGGTCGTCGCCAGGAGGCGGCCATCCGGGCCGACCGCGGCGCACCGCACGGACCCGGCACCATCGCTGATCACGCGATCCTGCCGGCCGGCGGGCATTGACCATCGGCGGACTGTTCCGTCCTGCCCCGACGAGCCGAGCCAGCTACCGTCTGGAGCGACGGTCAGCGAGAGTACGGATCCGGCATGGCCCGTGAGGGTCAACCTCGGGGCTCCGGTCGTCGCATCACAGATCCGGATGACGGAGTCGTCACCCGCGACGGCGATCCAGCTTCCGTCCGGCGCCGGCACGCAGCAGCGCAGCGCCGCGCCGGAGACGGGGACCTGAAAGACAGAATCTCCGCTCACAACGTCCCAGCGGATCAGGGTCCCGGCCCCGCCGACCGAGATGATCCCCGCCCCGTCAGGAGTGAAGGCGCAGGTGTTGACCTCGCCGGCAGGCCCGGTCAGCACCCGGGGCTCGGGCCGGTCCGGCGAGGCTGCGGCGGTGACGGCGGTGATGGCGGACAGAGCGGCGCCGTCCGCCTGCCCGTCGTCGAGACTCCGAGCATCCCGAAGACCAGAAGCATCCCCAAGAGCCGGGGCATCCCCGAAAGCCGGGACATCCCCGAGATCCGGCACGTCGACGGGATCGGGCGCGGTCCATAGGCGGACCGTTCCGTCGGCACCGGCCGAGGCGATGGTTCTCCCGTCCGGCGCCACCGCGCAGGCCAGCACCGGACCGTGGTGGCCCGTGAGCACGGCACGGGATCGTCCCTCCGGGACGTCCCAGACGCGAACCGTTCCATCGCTACCGGCCGATACCAGCCAATCGCCGCTGGGAGCAACGGCGAGCCCGTGCACCCACCGCCGGTGGCCACCGAAGGCGCGGCGCAGCGCCGGATGCGGCTGGTCGGGCAGGGACCAGCGGTTAGCCAGGCGAGGTACGCCGACGTACCGGTCCAGCTGCGACCGGGCCGCCGCGAGCTCGGGCCGTTCGTCGAAGCGGCTGAGCACGACGGCGCCGAGGGCCTCCGGCGGGTCGGTGGGGGCCAGCAGATGCGCGCTCTGGGCGACGGTCCGGCTCAGCACCGCCAGCACGGGATCGGTGGGCAGAGCGGAGGTGGCGATGGCCAGATCAGCCTCGAGCGCCACCGGGCCGAGGTGCGGGCGGGCGAGTTTGGCGAGGGTCCATCGCAGGTCGTGCAGCAGGGCGGCGACCTCGTCGGTCCGTTCCGCTCCGGTGAGATGACGGACCAGATAGGCCCAGGCGTATCCGGCGGAGTCGGGCAGCAGTCACCAGGGCGCCGGCATCCGCGACGGTCCGGCGGTGGCGGTCCCGGTGGCGAGAAAGGCGGTGTAGAGGGCATCGCACAGCAGGGCGTCGAGTTCACGCAGCCGTGCCGGGCCGACCCGGACCCGCAGATAGGTGCGAAGCACATCCTGCAGGAGCAGGGAGGGTGGCGTCTGTCGATAGGCGACGACCAGGGACAGGTCCGCGAGCTCCTGGCAGAGATCGTCGACCTCGTCCGGATCGAGGTCGACGGTGGCTCCCCAGTACACCTCGAGTACCTCCCGGGGAATCTCGACGTCCTCGGGAAACACGGCGAGCTCGAGATAACGCTCCAACCGATGCCCGGTGAGCAGCCCAAGGCTCGCCCCCAGGGTCACCTCCACGGCCTCGTTCCGGTCCGCGGCCCGGCTGACGTCAAGCCCGGTCGGACCGCGCCGCTCGAGGCGACGCAGCACCCGCTCGACGGCCCGCGGCACGGTCATCCCATCCCGAATGTGCCGCACCAGGGTCCGGTTCACCAGGCTCAGCAGCATCGGCCACCGACCGGTGACGACCAGCAGCCGCGCCGCGGCCTCCGCCGGCACACCACCGCCGACGTCCCGCAGCAGCAGCGCCATCGCCTCACCGTGGGCCATGGTCGGCATCTCAACCATGCGGGCCCGGGGAGCAAGGTCGCGCAGCCGCGTGGTGACCAGCCGCACCGTGTTCGGACCGCCCTGCAGGAAGGGGCGGAGCTGGGCGCGTTCCCACACGTCGTCGACGATGAGAAGCCGGGGCTCGTCGCCGAGCAGCGTGCCGAGATGAAAACCGGCCTGCTCGGGATCGGAGAGGGCGGGACGAAGACCCGAGAGCGCCTCACTGAGATCATTGACCCGGTCGGCGAGGTGCGCGCCGCCGAGCGACTCCCCGATCGTCACCCACAGCACGCCACCGCCGAACCGCCTGGCGATCTCCGGACGCCGACAGACCTGCTGAGCCAGGGTCGTCTTTCCGATTCCGCCCGTTCCGTACAGGACGACCGGTGCGTCCATCACCCCGCCCGCCGACGCCCCGGAAAACCCCGACGCCCCGGAAGACCCCGCGTCGGCCGCGGGCGTCGCCCCGGCGAGCACCTGCGCGAGAACCGCGGAGGTGAGCGCCGGCCGGGCAACGACACCGCCGCGGTCCGCAGGCACCATCCATGGTCGACGCGGTCGTCCCGGCACCGCCTGGTCCACCGCGGTGGACGGCCCCGCCAGGAGCGACCTGCCCGCGGCCGCCTCCCGGCGCTAGCTCTCCCGCAGCTTCACCAGGGCGTCGAGGACGGCGGTCTCCAGGTCACCCGCGTTGCGGAAGTCGGTCGTGATGATGCCCGATTCCCGCAGCCGGGCACGGAATCGCTTCTGGCGAGCGGGATGCAGGTCGTCGACGAAGTCTCCGAACGGCACCTCGGCGTAGTAGTCGAGGAGGAACACCAGGCGGGGGATCCCGGCGGCGGTTGCCGTGTCGAACTCCAGCTCGGTGTACGAGACCTGCGGCCGGCCGGGCACCGGGGAGCCGTAACGGAAGCCGATGAGGCCGATGTAGACATCGGACGAGCGGACAGCGCGGATGCAGAACTCCGCCGGATCGTCGTCGCGAGCCCCGAAGTACGCCATGTCGATGACCCGGTCCCCGGCCAGCGCGACAGCACGTTCGGCCGCCGCCACGAACGAGCGGTCCCGCGGAAAACGACGCAGCTCAGCGGTGTGGCTCAGGAACACCCGGCGTTCGTGCCCGCCCGCCGCTCCCCCGATGGGAACGGCCGGCACCGGCACCGCGGGCGCTGACACATCCGGCAAAGTACCCGATCTCAACAGCCCGCCGCCTCCGCAACCGGCCTTTGCCAGCCACGCCGGCAAGGACCAACCGTCCCGGCCGCGCCGATCGGCACAATCATGCGGTACGGGGACCGCTGGGAGATACCTTCGCGGGGATGTGGTGCGTTGCCGACCGAGCGGATCAGGTAGTAAGGATCCCGTGGATCCCGATGCGTCAGGCAGCGCCGTTCCCGCCGTTCCCCCGCTGGACTCCGACGCGATGGCGACGGCTCGCCAGCGGCAGACCGAACTGACCAAGCCACCCGGGGCGCTGGGCCGGCTCGAGGATCTGTCCATCTGGCTCGCCGGCGCACAGGCGACCTGCCCGCCCCGTCCCTTCGCCCGGATCCGGGCGGTCGTGATCGCCGGCGACCACGGTGTCGCCCAGGCCGGGGTGTCCGCCTTCCCCAGCGACGTGACCGCCCAGATGGTCTCGAACTTCGCCGCGGGCGGCGCGGCGGTCAACGTGCTGGCCCGCCAGGTCGGGGCCGCCGTGCGCGTGGTGGACGTGTCCGTGGACACCGCGCGGCCCCTCACGCCGGGCGGGGTGGATGGATCGGCCGCACCGGAGCGCTATCGGGTGCGACGGTCGAGCGGACGGATCGACCGCACCGATGCGCTGTCGGTCGCGGAGGCGGACGCCGCGTTCGCCGTCGGCCGACTCATCGCGGACGAGGAGATCGACGCGGGCGCGGACCTGCTTGTTCCCGGCGAGATGGGGATCGGCAACACAACCCCCGCAGCCACCATCGTGGCGCTGCTGTGCGACCGGGAGCCGATCGAGGTGGTCGGCCGCGGGACGGGGATCGACGACCAACGCTGGATGATCAAGACGACCGCGATCCGGGACGCGATGCGGCGCGGCCGGCTGTTCACCGGCGACGCGCATTCGGTGCTGCGGGTCGTCGGTGGAGCCGATCTGCTCGCCCTGGCCGGGCTGCTGGTGCAGTCCGCCGTGCGACGGACGCCGGTCATCCTCGACGGTGTGATCGTCTGCGCGGCGGCGCTGGCCGCAGAGCGGATCGCCCCGGGAGCAAACCAGTGGTGGGTGGCCGGCACCCGGTCCACCGAGCCCGCCCAGGGAATCGCACTGGACGCACTCGGTCTGACCCCCCTGGTCGACGCCGGCCTGCGTCTCGGGGAGGGTACCGGTGCGCTCCTCGCCGTTCCGTTCCTGCGGGCGGCCCAGGCCACGCTGGCCGAGATGGCGACGTTCGACCAGGCCGGTGTCAGCGGGAAAGCCGAGGTCGGCGGGGAAGCCGAGGTCAGCGGCAGCCAGGAGGGCTCAGGCCCCGCGGCCGGTGCCCCGTGATGCTCGAGGCGAGAACAGCATTCACGCTGCTCACCGTCCTGCCGCTGCGGGGCCCGGAGCACACCGACCGGCGGCTCGCGGGCCGGGCGATGGCCCTGGCACCCTTCGTCGGCCTGGCCTTGGGGCTGCTTGCCGGCAGTGCGGTGTTCGCCACCCGGATCGTCACGGCGGTTCCCGGTCAGCGCACCCAGACCCTGCTGCCGGCCGTCGTCGGCGTCGCGGTGCTCGCTCTGGTCACCCGGGGCCTGCATCTCGACGGGCTGGCCGATCTCGGGGACGGGCTCGGCGCCTGGCGAGCGCGGGGCAGGGATCGCGCCTTGGAGATCATGCGCGAGTCGACCATCGGAGCCTTCGGAGCGATCATTGTCCTGTTCGTGGTGCTGCTTCAGGTCGGGGCCCTGAGCACGACGATCTCGGCGCATCGCGGCACGCTGTCGATTCTGGTCGCCGCGATGACCAGCAGGCTCGCGGCCACCCTGGCCTGTACCGGCGCCATCCCGCCGGCTCGGCCGGATGGCCTCGGTGCGCTGGTCGCGGGAACCGTGCGGACCCGGGACGCGGTGCTGTCCTTCCTGGCTGTCTGCGCCGTCGCGGCGCTGGCCGGACTGCTGGACTTCGACGGCGGCGACCCCGGCCGGGCGCTGCGAGCGGTCCTCGCGGTCTGGGTCGGGACAGGCGTCTCGTTCCTGCTCCGGCGGTATCTGCTCACGCGCTTCGGCGGGATCACCGGAGACATCCTCGGCGGGCTTATCGAGATCACCGCGGCGGCGACCCTGCTCGCCATGGCCATGACGATCCCGACGCCCGTCCTGCACGCCCTCGGCCTGCACTGACAGCGCGGCGGACGCCGCCCGCTGGAGTCCGCCGGGCAGGCCCGCCCGGCGGCTGGGCTACTTGGGCGAGGACCCGACGAACGGCGGCCGGACAACCGTCATGGGACTCGGACGGCCCCGGACGTCGACGTTCACCGTGTCGCCCGCCTGCACGGACCGGTCCAGCAGGGCGAGTCCGATCCCCTGGCGCAGCGTCGGAGAGAACGTGCCGCTGGTGACCTCACCGACCGTGGCACCAGCCGCGGAGGTCACGGTCATGTGCGGACGGGGAATCGCCCGGCCGGTGGACCGCAGCCCCCACAGCAGGCGGGAGGCGCCGGCGGACCGCTCCGCGAGCAGGGCGTCGCGTCCCCAGAAGCGATCCTTGTCCCAGCCAACGGCCCATCCGGAGCGGGCCTGGACCGGCATGATCGACAAGGAGAGGTCCTGGCCATGCAGCGGATACCCCATCTCGGTCCGCAGCGTGTCGCGGGCGCCGAGGCCGACCGGCACGACGCCGAGCGGCTCACCTGCCGCGAACAGCGCATCCCACAGCGCAGGGGTGTCGTCCCAACGGGGCAACAGCTCGTAGCCTCGCTCTCCGGTGTAGCCCGACCGGCACACGATCACCGGGTGGCCCTTCCACTCCGCGTCGACGAAACTCATGTACGTCCCGCCGGTGGGCAGGCCGAGGGCGCCGAGCAGGTCGACGCAGGCCGGTCCCTGGACCGCCACCACGCCGTACCCGGTGTGCAGGTCGGTGACGGACACGCCCGCCGGCGCCGCCGCGGCAAGGCGAGCGACGACCTGTGCGGTGTTCGCGGCATTCGGGACGAGGAAGACCTCCTCGCCGGAGTACAGGTAAGCGATCAGATCGTCGACGACCCCGCCGGTCTCCTCGCAGCACAAGGTGTACTGCGCCTGGCCGGGGCCGATCCGGCGCAGGTCGTTGGTCAGGCAGGCGTTGACGAAGGCGGCGGCGCCGGGGCCGGCGATCCTGGCCTTGCCGAGATGGCTGACATCGAAGATCCCGACCGCGCCGCGGACCGCCTGGTGCTCGGCGAGCACCCCGCGGCCGGCGTACTCGATCGGCATCTCCCAGCCACCGAACCCGGCCATCTTCGCGCCCAGCTCGACGTGCCGGTCGTACAGCGGGGATCGACGCAGCTCTGGGGATCGACGCAGCTCTGCCATGGCCAGCAGCCTAGTATCAGGCCGGCACCGGCCGAAACGACCGCGGGCCTGGCCTCCGGCCACCCGCCGGTGGCGTCCGGATCACCGCCGGGAAGACGTCCCGTTCAATACGCTCACTGCATGACCACCATCGTGCCCAGTACCGCCGCTCTCGCCGATCTCGATGTGGACGCGGTGGTGATCGGCACCGCCACCGGCGACGAGGGGCTCCTCGTGACCGGGGGCGCGGCGGACCTGGACACCGCGCTCGGCGGCCGGCTGACGGAGGTGCTTGCCTCGCTGGGTGCGACCGGCAAGGCCGGCGAAACGGTCCGCTTCGCCACCCTCGGTGCCGTGCCCTGCACGACGGTCCTCGCGGTCGGGCTGGGCCCCCTCGCCACGTCGTCCACGCCGATGTCGTCCACGCCGATCGACACCGAGGCACTACGCCGGGCGTCCGGGGTCGCGGTGCGCTCCCTCGCCGGGACCGCGCGGGTGGCCGTCGCTCTGGCGGCCGCGCCGGGCGCGGTCACGCCGGAGTCGGTGCGGGCCGTGACCGAAGGCGCGTTGCTCGGCACCTACTCCTATGACGGGCTGCGCACCACGTCAGCGAACGGCCGCCCACGCCCCGTCGAGGAGCTGACGCTGCTCGTTGACGAGCAGAGCCTCCCGACGGCGGAAGAGGAACTGCGCCGGGCCGTCATCATCACGGATGCGGTCACCCTGGTCCGCGATCTGGTGAACACTCCGCCGAGCCATCTGTCCCCCGCCCTGCTCGCCGACATCGCCGTCGAGCGGGCCACCGCCGCCGGCGTGACAGTCGAGGTCCTCGACGAGGTGACGCTCGCCGAGGGCGGCTTCGGAGGCCTGCTCGGTGTCGGCCAGGGATCCGCGAATCCGCCGCGGCTGGTGCGGCTGGAATGGCGCGGCGGTGGATCCGAGCGGCCGGCGCTGGCGCTGGTCGGCAAGGGCATCACCTTCGATTCCGGGGGATTGTCCCTGAAGCCGTCGACATCCATGGAATGGATGAAGACCGACATGGCGGGCGCGGCCGCGGTGCTCGGCACCGTCATCGCCGCGGCCCGGCTCAAGCTCCCGATCACTCTCACCGGCTGGATGCCCTGCGCGGAGAACATGCCCTCGGGCGACGCGATCCGTCCCTCCGACGTTCTCACCCTGCGCGGCGGCACCCGGGTGGAGGTGCTCAACACCGACGCCGAGGGCCGGCTGGTGCTCGCCGACGCCCTCGTCCGCGCCAACGAGGAGTCACCGGACCTGATCGTGGACGTGGCCACCCTGACCGGCGCACAGATTGTCGCCCTCGGCCACCGGACGAGCGGGCTGATGGGTCGTGCGGCCGCGGTGGACGCGGTCGCGGCGGCGGCCGCCGCCGCCGGCGAGAGCGTCTGGCCGATGCCCCTTCCGCCGGATCTGCGCAAGGGACTGGACTCAACAGTGGCCGACATCGCCAACGTGCCACCGGGAGGCAACCGGGATGGCGGCATGCTGGTCGCCGCGCACTTCCTCGCCTCGTTCGTCCCCGAGAAGGTGTCCTGGGCGCACATCGACATCGCCGGTCCCTCCTGGAACGGTGGAGAGCCCTACGGCCACACCCCCAAGGGGGGGACCGGCATGATCGTACGCACGCTCGTCCAGCTGGCGCAGGACCGCGCGGCGATGGTGGCCTCCCCCGGTTCGGCCACTGGTTCCCCGGCTGAGAGCTGACCTGCGGAGGAAGGTAGGTACACAACGGTTGCTGGCGCATCGCGCAATGCAGCACACTCACGCCCATCCGAGCGGCAGTGGACGCACGACGTGAAAGACTGGCATCCGGTCGCCGTGGCTAGGCGAGTCGTGGCCTGACGCTCCTGCTTCGGCGGCCGCGCTCAGCGGCGGGAACGCCGTCGGGAGCGGCGGCCAACCGCTCCACCGGCTTCGCCGCCGAGCGTAGCGGGCACTACGAGTAACGCTCTCAGCACCACCAGCAAGACCTCAGGATTCAACGAGAAGGGACCCCTGGCGTGACGAATTCAGCGGCCGGTCCCGTCGACCTGGTCATCCTCGGTGGCGGCAGCGGCGGATACGCCGCCGCGCTGCGCGCCGCGGAACTCGACCTGAGCGTCGTTCTGATCGAGAAGGACAAGCTCGGCGGCACCTGCCTGCACCGAGGTTGCATCCCGACCAAGGCGCTGCTGCATTCGGCGGAGATCGTTGACAACATCAACGAAAGCGAGGCCTTCGGGGTTCGCTCGACCCTCGACGGCATCGACATGGCCACGGTCAACTCCTACAAGGACTCGGTCGTCGCCGGGCTCTTCAAGGGGCTGACCGGCCTGATCAAGTCCCGGGGGATCGAGGTCGTCGAGGGATTCGGCCGGCTGGTCTCCCCGACCGCCGTGGCCGTCGGAGACCGGGTCATCGAGGGGCGGCACGTCCTGCTCGCGACCGGTTCGTACTCCAAGACCCTGCCCGGCCTGGACATCGACCACGACAAGGTCATCACCAGCGATGACGCCTTGGCCCTCGACCGTGTGCCGGCCTCCGCGGTGGTACTGGGCGCCGGGGCCATCGGATGCGAGTTCGCCTCCGTCTGGCGGTCCTACGGGGCCGAGGTGACCATCGTCGAGGCGCTGCCGCACCTCGTCCCGCTCGAGGACGAGTCCAGCTCCAAGCTGCTGGAGCGCGCCTTCCGCAAGCGCGGCATCAAGCAGCATCTCGGCGCGCGGTTCTCCGGGGTGAAGTCCACCGACCAAGGCGTGACGGTGTCCCTCGAGAACGGGACCACCATCGAGGCCGAACTGCTGCTCGTCGCAGTCGGTCGTGGACCGGTCTCGGAAGGTCTCGGCTACGAGGAGGTCGGCATCGCGACCGACCGCGGCTACGTGCTGGTCGACCGTCAGCTGCGCACGAACATTCCGACCGTGTCCGCGCTGGGCGACCTGCGGCCCGGGCTCCAGCTCGCCCACGTCGGCTTCGCCGAAGGCATCTTCGTCGCAGAGCAGCTCGCCGGGCTGGGCCCGGTGCCGGTCGACTACGACAACGTTCCGCGGGTCACCTACTCCCATCCGGAGGTGGCCTCGGTCGGCCTGACCGCCGCGGTCGCCAGGGAGCGGTACGGCGAGATCAAGACGGTCACCTACAACCTGGCGGGCAACGGCAAGTCCCAGATCCTCAGGACCTCCGGTGCGGTCACTCTGATCGCGGTCCCCGATGGTCCGGTGGTGGGCGTGCACATGGTCGGCGACCGGGTCGGCGAGCTCATCGCCGAGGCTCAGCTCATCACCAACTGGGAGGCGTTCCCCGCCGAGGTCGCCCAGCTCATCCACCCGCATCCCACGCTGTCCGAGGCTCTCGGCGAGGCGCATCTGGCGCTGGCCGGCAAGCCCCTTCACGTCCACGGTTAGCGGGCACCGCCCTGGATCGTGCCTGCCCGCGCCACCCCCGCGGCCCGATCCGCCCAGGATTCAGGCCACGCCAAGCATGAGCGCCTCCGGCCGGCCGCCCGCGCGGTGCAGATGCCGGACGCGACGAAGGAGTCGTTCCGCATGTCTGTATCTGTCAGAATGCCCCGGCTCGGGGAGAGTGTCTCCGAGGGAACCGTCACACGGTGGCTGAAGCAGGAGGGTGAACGCGTCGAGGCCGACGAGCCACTGCTCGAGGTCAGCACCGACAAGGTCGACACCGAGATCCCCGCCCCCGCCTCCGGTGTCGTCAGCTCGATCAAGGTCGCCGAGGATGAGACCGTCGAGGTCGGCGTCGAGCTCGCGGTGATCGACAACGGGTCCGCGGGTGGCGGCGCCGCACCGGCGCAGGCCGCGCAGGCGCCCGCCGCGCCGGAACCCGTGAAGCCGGCTGCCGCGGCGCCTCCGCCTCCGCCTACTCCGACGCCCGCACCCGCACCCGCACCGACGCCCACGCCGGCACCGGCGTTCGCTCGTCAGCCGGAGCCCACCCCGGTCCCGGCCCAGATCCCGGCCGCCGCCAACGGGAACGGCGACGGCATCGGTCGCTACGTCACCCCGCTCGTGCGCAAGATGGCCGCCGAGCTCAGCGTGGACCTGGGGACCGTGGCGGGAACCGGGCCGGGTGGACGTGTCACCAAGCAGGACATCCAGGACGCCGCCCGGTCGCGGGACGCGGCTCCCGCAGCGCAGGAGACTCCCGCGGCCCACCCCACAGCCCCGGCTGCCCCGGCCGTGGCGCCGACCGGCGCAGCCCCCGTCCGCGGACGGACCGAGAAACTCTCCCGCCTGCGGGCGTTGGTCGCTCGCCGCATGGTCGAGTCGCTGCAGATCAGCGCGCAGCTCACCACCGTGGTGGAGGCCGACGTCACCCGGATCGCACGGCTGCGGGACCGGGCGAAGAGCGACTTCCAGGCTCGGGAGGGCATCAAGCTGTCATTCCTGCCGTTCTTCGCCTTGGCGACCTGCGCGGCGCTGCGTGAGTTCCCGCAGCTCAACTCCAGCATCGACGTCGAGGCGGGCACGGTCACCTACCACGGGGAGGAGAACCTCGGCATAGCCGTGGACTCCGAGCGTGGTCTGGTCGTGCCCGTCATCCACAACGCCGGCGATCTCAATCTCATCGGGCTGGCACGCAAGATCGACGACCTGGCGAGCCGCACCCGGGCCAACCGAATCTCGCCCGACGAGCTCGGCGGGGGCACCTTCACCCTGACGAACACCGGCAGTCGAGGCGCCCTGTTCGACACACCGATCATCAACCAGCCGCAGGTGGGCATCCTCGGCACCGGCATCGTGACGAAGAAGCCGGCCGTCGTCGACGATCCGGAGCTGGGCGAGATCATCGCGGTTCGTTCGACGGTGTACCTGTCCCTCACCTACGACCACCGCATCGTCGACGGTGCCGACGCAGCTCGCTTCCTGGCCTTCATTAAGCACCGGCTGGAAAACGGAGCCTTCGAAGCCGAACTCGGTCTGTAGCCCGGTCCCGGCCGGCTGACCGGACGGTCAGCCGGCCGGGACCGGGACGTTCTCCGAGACCCGCCAGCCGGAGCCGGTACGGATCAGGGTGAGGTCACGCCGTTCCGGCGGCTTCGCCGCCTGATGCGCCAGCACCTTCCCCCCGGCGTCGAGGAAGTCGTAGGCGTTCAGGCGTTGGGTGACCCGCAGCACGGTGCGGTCCGGTTCCTCGACCCGGACCTTGAGATCGAGGATGTCGCTGCGCAGTGCCGAGGCATGCGCCCCCCTCGCGACCACCTGCCTCATCAGCGCGACGTCCGAAGCGTGCAGCTCACTACCCGCGGCATCAGACTCTGTCAGGAGGTTCTCGTCAGCCCGCTCGAACGCACGGCTGCGCGCGGTGTTCAACTCGGCGAGTACCGAACGCCAGACCTGCTCGGGCGACTGATTGGCGACCGGCGACGCCGTCGGTTCCCGCCCAGCCGCGGAGGCTGCACCGGTTGGTGGCGCAGATGTCCCGGCCGCGCCGGGCGCATCGTCCTTCTCCGGGCTGGCCAGCAGCAACGCGACGGCCACCACGACCACCAGCAGGCCCAGCCCGGCGGTCACCGGGAACAGCAATCGCTGGCGGCGGGCTCCCACCCGACGCGGTCGGCGCGCGGAGGTCGGCCGGGTGCTTCGGCCCGGAGAGCTGAGGCCCCCCGGGGTGGCCGCACCCCCGGTGGCCGACCCGTTGCCCCCGGCACCCCGGCCGCCACCGCGGGCGGCCTTCCGAGGGTTGGTCGTCGCACGGGTCGACCGTCGGGGCGGTGGCGGCAATGAGTCGAGCAGTTCCGCGGCGTCGACGGCCGTCGCTCCGGTGATGGTTCGGTCGGGCGGGGCCGGATCGCCGGGCGGGTCCACCCGGGGGATCACCGGCAGGGTTTCGGTCGGCGAGGGGCCGCGCCGCGCCGCGCCACCCGGCTCGCCGCCGCCCACCAAGCGGACCGGGAGCGGAGTCGCACTGCGGGCCAGCGACGCGGCGAGTTCCAGGGCACTCGGTCGTCGGCGCGGGTCGTCGATCATGGCGGTCACCACCGCCACCGCGGCTGCGTCCGGCCCGGTGGCCTCACGCATCGCCCCGAGCAGCAGAGTGGCCAGATCATGGACATCCGCAGACGCGGCCTCGGGTGGAATCGGATCCGGTCTGGCGGCGTCGGCCAGCGCCGCGGCCCCGAGCCCGATCAGAACCGGACGCCCGTTCGGCTCCAACAGGATGTCCTCACGCTCGAGCCGGCCATGCACGACGCCGACGGCGTGCGCGGCCGCCAGGGCCTGCGCGATCGGCAGACCGATCGTGACGACCTCACCGGGGTCCAGGTCCCCGCGGGCGGCGAGCAGCCGCGCGAGGCTGACACCGCCGACGACCGGCTCGGTGATCAACGCCAGGCCCTCCGCGGTCGGCAACACCGCCACGACCGGCACCAGATGGGGATGCTCCAGGTCCACGAGGGCCCGGGCCGCGATAACCGCCGCGGAACGCAGCACTGGGTCCGGCGCCAGCCGCACCCGCCGCACCACGCACTCGATCCCGGACTGGTCGAACTGACCCGACCAGAGCTCTCCAGAGCCGGCGTCCCGCAGGCGGGAACGCATGCTCACCCCCGGGACCTCGGGTACGCGGCCGACGCGCCGGGCCGGTCTGTCCGCGGAATCGTCGGTGAAGGTCACAAGAAGCGACGCTAGGCTCAAACTCGTCCGGTCTGCATACCTCTTCGTCCGGTTGTGGATAACTTTTTACGATCCGCCGCGGGGCATGCGATCGATGACCGTCACGTGCGACAGCCTTCAGAGAGCGACGAACCTGTGCAGATCCTCGCCACCAGCGGTGGCTTCCTTCCGGACGGCCGCTACGGAGCCAAGGTCGGTCCCATCCTCCATCACGCCATCAGTCTGTCCGCAACGGGCGCACGGCCCCGGGTCTGCCTGCTGCAGACCGCCCTGGGCGACGACCAGGCCGCCTACGCCCGCGGGTACGCGGCGTTCAACCGCGACCGACCCGACGTGCTGGTCTCCCACCTCACGCTGTTCCCGATGCCGAACATCGCCGACATCCGCGCCCATCTGCTGGCGCAGGACGTCGTCTGGGTCGGCGGGGGCAGCGTCGCCAATCTGCTCGCGGTCTGGGCCGTGCACGGGCTCGGTGAGATCTTCCGCGAGGCGTGGGAGGCGGGGGTCGTGCTCGGCGGAGTCTCCGCCGGTTCACTGTGCTGGCATATGGGCGGCACCACCGACTCCTTCGGCCCGGATCTCCGCCCGGTGGCGAACGGCCTCGGCCTGCTGCCCTTCAGCAACACCCCGCATTACGACTCGGAGGCCGGCCGGCGGCCGCTGTTCCAGCGGCTGGTCGCCGAGGGCACGCTGCCGGCCGGATGGGCGACCGACGACGGAGTGGGTCTGCACTTCCACGGCACCGATCTCGTCGAGGCGGTGGCCGACCGGCCCGGGGTGCACGCCTGGCGGGTCGAACGCGGTCCGGACGGCACCGCCGTGGAGACCGCGGTGGTGCCCCGTCTGCTACCCGCGGTGCCCCGCGACTGAGCCGGCAGGCTTATGATTGTGGATGTTCTCAGGCTTTCCGCGGTCCCCTACCGCGAAGCATGGGACATACAGCGATTCCTCGCCGAAATTCGCTTGGCCGCGGAGCGGCCCCTTCTTCGCACCGGTCGCTGAGCAAGCTGAGCAGATGGAGCTGGTGGTATGATCGCCGTCGCCCCCGAGGGTCGTCCGCTGCTGCGCATCGAGGCCCGTAATGCGCAGACGCCGATCGAACGCAAGCCATCGTGGATCAGGACTCGGCTGCGCACCGGCCCGCAGTACCAGGACGTCAAGGGGCTGGTCCAATCGGCCGGGCTGCACACGGTGTGCGAGGAAGCCGGCTGTCCCAATATCTACGAATGCTGGGAGGACCGCGAGGCGACCTTCCTGATCGGCGGGGAGGTCTGCACCCGCCGCTGCGACTTCTGCCAGATCGACTCCGGGCGGCCCGCACCGCTCGACCATGACGAGCCGCGCCGGGTGGCGGAGTCCGTCGCCACCATGGGCCTGCGGTACGCGACGGTCACCGGAGTCGCTCGGGACGACCTCGCGGACGGCGGCTCGCGGCTGTACGCGGAGACGGTCCGCCAGATCCACGCTCGCTCGGCCGGTACCGGCGTGGAGGTCCTGATCCCGGACTTCGGCGGCCGGCCCGACCAGTTGGGCGAGGTGTTCGGCGCGGCGCCCGAGGTACTCGCCCACAACCTCGAAACCGTACCCCGGATCTTCAGGCGGATCCGGCCGGCGTTCCGGTACGAACGCTCACTCGACGTGCTGCGCCAGGCCCGCCAGTCCGGGCTGGTCACGAAGTCGAACCTCATCCTGGGTCTAGGTGAGACGGCGGAGGAGATCCACACGGCCCTGCGGGATCTGCGGTCGGCGGGGTGTGAGCTACTCACCGTGACCCAGTACCTGCGCCCGACGCCGCGGCACCATCCGGTCGAGCGGTGGGTGCGGCCGGAGGAGTTCCTCGACTGGGAACGTGTCGGCGCGGAGCTCGGCTTCTCCGGGGTGATGTCCGGTCCGCTCGTCCGGTCTTCCTACCGGGCCGGCCGTCTCTACCAGCAAGCGATGACGGCACGTGACCAGGGTCGCAGCGAAATGTCCGTTCCCCCGGAAAGTGGGTCGGAGAACTCTCACGGGCAACGGCCGAGTCCGTGGTGACCATTCCTCGAAGCAGCTAGAATTAGCTTAGCGTTACCCCCTTGTTACGTGGGGGTCATCCTCTTCGCCCATCATCGAGGTGTGTGCCCACGACCGTGCCGGGAGGTCGTTCCCATCGTGCTCCGTTCACTGCTCAGCGTTCTCGAAGAAGTGACCCTGCTGCTGCTGCCGCACGGAGGTCAGAAGACCGCGCGTCGTAACGCGTGGCGGGCGGCCACCGATCTGCACGTGACGACCGGCTATCGATGGATGGACACCACCGTGCCGCTGTCGGTCACGCCGGTCACGCCCGCGCCGCCCCGAGTCACCACCCCGGGCCGCCGCCCCGCGTCCGCTCGCGGTCGCCACCCAGCACTGATCCGCGTCACGCCCTGATCACGCCCGGCAGTCAGATCCGCCGGACTTCCCGCCGGCCAATGGCGATCGGCGGGCGCGGGACGAGCATGCCTACCGCCAGCCAGGAGGCCGTAGGCTCGCGGTCATGGCACTGAAGAAGAAGCCGACGGACGCCCCGGGGTCGGCGACCCCGGGAGCGGCGGGGAAGGACCAGTCGGCGGGCGCAGCCGACAAGAACGGCGCGGCTGGCAGGCGCGGCACCAATCCTGGCGCCGCGGGGAAGATCCCCGGCACGGCCGGCAAGGGTGGCGCGGCCGGTCGGAACGGCCGCAGCGGCGAGGCGGGACCGGGAAAGGGATTCACCACCCGGGTCACCCAACTCCGGATGATCTACAAGGTCACCCGGCAACGCGATCCGCAGGCGCTCTGGATCACCCTGGCAGGCTTCCTCGCTCCGGTCGCCGTCGGCATCGTGCTCGCAATCTTCGTCGGTCCGCTGTACCTGTGGATTCCGATCGCCCTCCTGCTCGGGGTGGTCGTCGCCCTGAACCTGTTCAGCCGACGGGTGCAGCGGACCGCCTACACCGAGATGGAAGGCAAACCGGGCGCCGCCGCCGGGGTGATCGAACGGATGCGGGGCGACTGGCGCCTCACCCCCGCCGTCGGCGTCAACCGGCATCAGGATGTGGTGCACCGTGTCGTCTGCCGCGCCGGGGTCGTGATCATCGCGGAGGGTCACGGGCGTGGCCCGCGGGAACTGCTCGCCGCCGAGAAGCGCCGGATCCGCAAGGCCGTCGGCGACACGCCGGTGACCGACATCATCGTCGGCACCAGTGAGGGGGAGACTCCCCTGCCCAAGCTGCAGAGCACCCTGATGCGGCTGCGGCGCACCCTGCGCCGCGGCGAGGTCGATGCCCTTGACCGTCGCCTGCGGGCGATGGGCGGCGCAGCGCTGCCGATCCCGAAGGGACCGATCCCCCGCAACATCCCGCGCGGCGGCCGCATCCGCTAGCGCCGCCGCCAGGCGTGGTCCGCCGTGCCACCCACGGTGGACCACCCCCGAAGCCCCGTAGTGGAGGGATCCGCGCTACTTTTCGGGGCCGGGCTTCTCGGGGCCGGAGCCCACGGGGTCGCGCACCACCACGGTCCCGGCGGCGCGATCGTGAAGGCCGCGTAGGTCACGGTCCCAGATGAACACCGGGATGAACAGGCCCAGCAGAACGGTACGCACGACGATCCACGGCCAGGACTGCCGACCACAGTCACGCAGCCGGATCACGCGGATGCCGACCAGCCGCATGCCGATCGTCTGGCCGGCCGTACCGACGAGGATCAGCTCCTCGAGCAGGAAGACCGCGTAGATCGCGAGGCCACGCGCGTCGGCGGTGTAGCTCAGTCCGACGATGTACAGCATGCCGACGATCAGGTTCGCGGCGACCGCGTCCACGAGGTAGGCCAGCAGGCGCGGACCGAACCCGACCACGGATCCTCGGCCGTCCCGCGGCAACCCGAGGCGTACCCCGGGCGGGGTGTCCCGCGGCAGACCTGGCCCGTCAAGCCAGCCTCCAAGTGCTCGTCCCACGACGCAAGCTTATGTGGCACCGCAACATGCACCCAACTCATCACGTTGAGTGATTAAGTAGGTTTCGGTAACGCTACGGAAACTATCCCGTGATGTCGTGCGCCGACGGCCTGGTGACCGGAGACACGCCAACATGGCGTAACCTGTGGCCCTAAGAAGCGTGACGCGATGCTGGAGGACGAATGTTCGCAAAAGCAGAAGACGTGCTTCGCTATATCCGGGACGAAGACGTTCAGTTCATCGATGTCAGGTTCTGCGATCTTCCCGGGATCATGCAGCACTTCACCATCCCGACCCAGGTCTTCGCGGAGTCGGTGTTCACCGAAGGCCTGATGTTCGACGGCTCGTCGATCCGCGGCTTCCAGGCCATCCACGAGTCCGACATGCTGCTGCTGCCGGACCCGCACACCGCTTTCGTGGACCCCTTCCGCGAGCACAAGACCCTCGCCATGACGTTCTTCATCCATGACCCGATCACCAAGGAACAGTACTCCCGGGACCCGCGCAACATCGCCAAGAAGGCGGAGACCTATCTCCGGGGCACCGGCGTCGCGGACACCGCGTATTTCGGTCCGGAGGCGGAGTTCTACATCTTCGACGATGTCCGCTATGACTACAACCCCTACGGGTCGATGCACCAGGTCGACTCGGTCGAAGCCGCCTGGAACACCTCCCGGAAGGAAGAGGGCGGAAACCTCGGGTACAAGCCGAGGTTCAAGGGCGGCTACTTCCCGGTGCCGCCCACGGACCACTTCACCGACCTGCGTTCCGAGATGACCCGGGTGCTCTATGAGACGGGTATCACCGTCGAGATGCAGCACCACGAGGTCGGCACCGCGGGCCAGGCGGAGATCGACATCAGGTACGACACGCTCCTGAAGACCGCCGACAACCTGATGCTCTACAAGTACATCATCCGCAACGTCGCCCGCGGCCGCGGCAAGACCGTTACCTTCATGCCGAAGCCGCTGTTCGAGGACAACGGATCCGGTATGCACGTCCACTCCAGCCTGTGGAAGGACGGGGAGCCGCTCTTCTACAGCCCGAACGGGTACGGCGGTCTCTCGGACACCGCCCGCTACTACATCGGGGGGCTGCTGCACCACGCCCCGGCGCTGCTGGCCTTCACCAACCCCACCACGAACTCCTACCGTCGGCTCGTGCCCGGCTACGAGGCGCCCGTCAACCTGGTCTACTCGGCCCGCAACCGGTCGGCGTGCTGCCGCATCCCGCTCAGCGGTGACTCACCGAAGGCCAAACGGGTCGAGTTCCGCGTGCCGGACCCGAGCTGCAACCCGTATCTCGCCTTCGCCGCGATTCTGATGGCGGGGCTCGACGGCGTGCGGAACAAGATTGATCCGCCGGACCCGATCGACAAGGATCTCTACGACCTCCCACCGGACGAGCTGGCCGCGGTTCCCCAGGTCCCGGGTTCGCTGGAGAAGGTGCTCGACGCGCTGGAGGCGGACAACGAGTTCCTGCGGGAGGGTGACGTCTTCACCGCGGATCTGATCGAGACCTGGCTGGACTACAAGCGGGTCAACGAGGTCGACGCCATCCGCCTGCGGCCGCATCCTTACGAGTTCACCCTCTACTACGACATCTGACGCCCAGCCGTAAGGTTCCGGCCATTGACCCATCGCCGGGCCGCGGGTGATCCGGCGGGCGCCGAGGCGGTGACCGCGGCCTGCTCCCAGACAGGTGCGGCACGGTGAACCGCGGGGGGTCGGTCACGCTCTCGAGGCGGGCGGCCCCGATTGACCCCTGCGGTTCGTCTGGTCCTTCGCCGCGGTGGCAGAAGGCCTCTTCGAGCCGGGGACGCGTACGGAAACCAGGTCGCGCCGCCATCTCCGGGCGGAGACCGGCCGAAGGCCCGCCGATATCCACCGAGTGCCGGCGAGCGCCAGAAAGATCACGGGCAGGGGATGCCCGGACCCTTTCCCGGGGTACCAGGCGAAACCCCCGAACCCACATTGAAAATTAATATACTAATTCCCCGAGGCCCTACTTCGACGACGTCGGAGGCGGGCCTCACGTCTATGCGGAACGGCGCGGTCCGGAATACCGGCCATCTCCCTCCGACACCCGCCGGGACACCACGACACGAAAGCGGAGCCGGGGACTCCGAAAATCCCGGACGGCAGTCGGCCCCGATCGCCCAGGGTCAGCCTTTCGTGACATAGCAGAGACCGAAAATTAACAATCACGGAACAGGAAGGTAACTGGGCACGACAAGGCTCCGGTCGAACCCTCCCGTCATTCGCGGCCTGGGTCGGCTGGCCAGGCCGATCACGAAGCCGCTCCGTAACGTGCAGGATCAACCACGGGGAGTATGAGTGAGTTATCAGGCCGAATACATCTGGATCGACGGCACCGAGCCCGAGCCGCTGATGCGCAGCAAGACCCGCATCATCAGGGACGGTAAGGAGCCGGAGATCTGGGGCTTCGACGGCTCGAGCACCAACCAGGCGCCCGGATCGAACTCGGACTGCGTGCTGCGGCCCGTCTTCGTCACGCCCGACCCGCTGCGGGGTGGCGACAACCTCCTGGTGCTCTGCGAGGTCGAGCTGACCGACTTCACGCCGCACCCGACGAACACCCGGGCCGCCGCCCGGACCGTCGCCGAGAAGTACGCCGACATGACGCCGATGTTCGGCATCGAGCAGGAGTACACCTTCTTCAAGGACGGCCGTCCCTACGGCTGGCCGGAGGTCGGCTACCCCTCGCCGCAGGGACCGTACTACTGTGGCGTCGGCGGCTCGAAGATGCCCGGCCGCCAGATCGTCGAAAGGCACGCGCAGGCCTGCCTCGACGCCGGTCTCGCCATCGAGGGCACCAACGCCGAGGTCATGATGGGCCAGTGGGAGTTCCAGATCGGCGTGCTCCCCGCCCCGGCGATCGGCGACCAGATTTGGCTGGGCCGCTGGCTGCTCCACCGGATCGCCGAGGACTACGGCGTCGAGGTGTCGTTCGCCGCCAAGCCGGTCCCGGGCGACTGGAACGGTGCCGGCGCGCACACCAACTTCTCCACCAGGCAGACGATGGAGGGCTGGGACGCCATCGTCGCCTGCTGCGAGGCGCTCGGCACCCGGGTGCTGGAGCACGTGACCCACTACGGTCACGGCATCCAGGACCGACTGACCGGTAAGCACGAGACGGCTCCGTGGAACAAGTTCTCCTGGGGCGCCTCCGACCGCGGCGCGTCGATCCGGATTCCGTGGGCTGTCGAGAAGGCCAAGAAGGGCTGGCTGGAGGACCGCCGCCCGAACGCGAACATGGACCCGTACCTGGTCTCCGCGCTCATGATTGACACCTGCTGCAGCGCCCTGGCCGGCGATAAGCCGACGCTGTTCGTGCCGTCCCAGACCACCCCGGCCCCGGCCGGGGCAACCGTCTGACGAACGGTCACCAGGCCGGAGCACAGGCTGCCGTGGCGGTACTCCCGACGACACGACCGCCTGCCCGGTCTTACGGTGGCGCGGTTCCGGCACCACCGGGCGTGCTAGCCGAAATCCGCGGTCCGCTCGCGCGCGAACACCTCCTCGACGACGGCGCGGGCCAGCGCCGCCGACCGGCGGTGCTCGGCGACGAGCTCGCCGGCCCGGTCGGAGGGATATCCCGCCGCGCTCGCCATCGCCTCCAGACCGGGCGGGCGGTCAGGGACGACGTCCGGACGCGGCCAGCCGGCCAGCGTGCTCGCGTTCCGGATGCGGGAGGCGGACATCCAGGCCGCGCGCAGGATCTCCGCCTCGCTCGCGTCGAGCAGACCGGAGACGACCGCGGCCCCCAGGCCCTCGAGCGTCGACGTCGTGCGCAGCGTGGGAATCTGCCGGCCGTGGCGCAGCTGGAGGATCTGCACCGCCCACTCCACGTCGGTCAGCCCCCCGGGGCCGAACTTCAGGTGCAGCGCGCGATCGACTCCCCGTGGGATCCGTTCCCGCTCCATCCGCCCGCTCAGGCGGATGATCTCGTCCAGGGCGCCCGCGGGAAGCGTGGTCGGGTAACGCACCGTGTCCGCTAGCCGGCAGAACCGGTAGGCAAGCCCGGGATCACCGGCCAGGGGCTCCGCCCGCAGCAGCGCCTGCGACTCCCACTCCTGCGACCACCGTTGGTAGTAGGCCGCGTACGCCTCCAGCGTGCGTGAGGCCGGGCCACTGCGCCCCTCCGGACGCAGCGCTGTGTCCAGGCGCAGCGCCGGATCGGGTCCGGGAACGGCGAGCAGCCGGTGCAGCTCACCGACCACCTCGGCGACAGCCCTGCTCGCCCGGTCCGCTGACGCCCCTGGCCTGGCCTCGTGCACGAACAGCACGTCGGCGTCGCTGCCGTAGGACATCTCCGCGCCGCCGAGCCGGCCCATCGCGATCACCGAGATCCGCGCCGGCAACGACTCCGGGTCACCTCCGGCGACCCTGCGCTCGGCGACAAGCAGGGACGCGGCGATGGTGGCGGCCGCGGCGTCCGCCAGCGCCCGGCCCACGGCTGCGACGTCCTGCAGGCCGAGCAGGTCCGCGCAGGCGACCCGGACCAGTTCGACGCGGCGCACCGCCCGGGCCCGCCCGACGGCCTCCTCCCAGTCGGGGTTGCGGTGGGCGATCGCCACCATGGTCCGGACCAGTGCCTCCCGCGGCACCGGGACGAGATCGTCCTCGGTGCGCAGCAGCCGCACCGACTCCGGCGCGCGGGCCATCAGGTCCGCCACGTACCGGCTGGTCGCGAGTACCCGGGCGAGCCGGTCCGCGGCGCCGGCGGAGTCCCGCAGCAGCCGCAGATACCACGGGGCGCGCCCGAGTGCCTCGCTGACCCGGCGATAGGCCAGCAGCCCGGCATCGGGATCGGGGGCGTCGGCGAAGGCGGGCAGCATCGTCGGCAACAGGTGGCGTTGGATCGCGGCCGTCCGGCTCACCCCTCTGGTCAGCGCCTCGATATGGCGCAACGACCGGTCCGGCGCGGCGAATCCGAGCGCGGCCAGCCGGTCGGCCGCCTCCTGGGGAGTAAGGCGGATCTCCTCCGTCGACAGGCGGGCGACCGCCTCCAGCAACGGCTGGTAGAAGAGCTTCTCGTGCAGCGATCGGACGGATCGGACCACCCGGGCGTGGGCGTCCTCGAACGCCTCCGCCGTGCGCAACCCCATCGACCGGGCCAGCCAGCGCAGCTCGGTGGCGTCCCGGGGCAGGGTGTGCACCCGGCGCAGCCGTTGCAGCTGAAGGCGGTGCTCAGCGTTACGGAGAAAACGGTAGGCGTCGGCGAGCCCGGCCGCGTCGCGCCGACCGACGTAGCCGCCGCGGGCCAGACCGTCGATGGCGCCCAGGGTGGATGCGACCCGCAGCTTGGCATCCACCCGGCCGTGGACGAGTTGCAGCAGCTGGACGGCGAACTCGACGTCGCGCAGGCCGCCCGGCCCCAGCTTGAGATTGCGCTCCGCCTCCGCGCGGGACAGCGTCGACTCCACCCGGCGCCGCATCGCCCGCACGTCGGCCACGAAGCCGGGACGGGAGGCCGCCGTCCACACCATGGGCGCGACCATCGCGCAGAACTCGGCGCCCAACGCCAGGTCGCCCGCGATCGGGCGGGCCTTGAGCAACGCCTGGAACTCCCAGGTCCGGGCCCAGCGGCGGTAGTAGGCGTGATGGCTGGCGAGCGTGCGGACCAGGGCACCGTCCCGGCCCTCCGGGCGAAGCCCCACATCGACCTGGAACAGCGCACCGGCGGCGGTGACGGTGCCGGCGGCTCGGACCAGCCCCTCCGCCAGCCGTGCCGCCGCCGTCAGTACCGCCGGCCCGGCCGGTTCCGCCCCGATCTTCCCCCCGTTCGCCGTACCGTTCGCCGCATCGCGGGGTGCCGTCGGCTCGGCGACGAACACGACATCGACGTCGCTGACGTAGTTCAGTTCCCGTCCGCCGCACTTGCCCATGCCGATCACGGCGAGCCGGACCGGGGGCAGCCGCGGGTCGAGCCCGGCACGGGCGACCGCCAGCGCCGCGTCCAGCGCGAATCCCGCCAGATCGGCGAGTTCGGCCGTGGCCTCGTCGAGTGGCACCGCGCCGGTCAGGTCCCGCGCCGCGAGGACCAGCAGCGCCCTGCGGTACGCGGTCCGCAGGGCGTCGAGGATCTGGGGACCGTCGCCCGCCGCCCGGGGCGCCGGATCGTCCGGATCCGCGCCGACCGCGCGCAGCAGACCTGCCCGCACGCTCGCCGCCTCCGGCGGGGTGGTGACCACCTCGTCGGCTTCCAGGATGTGCCAGTCCGCCGGATGGCGGGCAAGATGATCGCCGAGCGCGATGCTCGCGCCGAGCACGGCGGCGAGCCGTTCCCGCAGCCCCTCGTGGCGGGCCAGCGCACCGACGAAGGCCGCGCCCCCGGCCGGGCCGAGGGCGTCCACGAGCCGGTCCAGCGCGGCGAGAGCCCGGTCCGGATCGGCCGCAGCCGCCAGCGAGCCGACCACGACGTTGGCCTCGAGCCGTTCCTCGCGCACGATTCCCACGGTGGCGGGACCGGGCAGGACATCCCTGCCGGCGGTGGGCGACTGGACGGCCGGGCTGAGCAGGCCGAGGCGGCGCATTGTCGTCTCGACCCGGTCGACGTCGGTGAAGCCGAGTCGCGCGAGCTGCGCGGCGACCGAGCTCCCCCGCGGATGGGCCGCGACCGGTCCCGGCCCGACCGGCCCCGCCCCGGCTGTGGGGGGCCGGGTGCCGGTCCGCCCGGTCATAGCACCGGCAGGTACCGGTCGATCTCGAACGGGGTCACCTGCCGACGGTATTCCAGCCACTCGGCCCGCTTGTTCCGCAGGAAGAAGTCGAACAACTCGTCGCCGAGGGTCTCCCGCACAAGCGCGGAACGCTCCATCACCTTGACCGCCTCGGCGAGCGAGCCGGGCAGAGCGGTGATCCCGCGCTCACGACGCTGCGTGTCGGTGAGCGTCCAGACGTCGTCCGCCGAAGCCGGTGGCAGCTCGTAACCACCCTGGACACCCCGCAGGCCGGCTGCCAGCACCAGGGCGAAGGTCAGATACGGGTTGCACGCGCTGTCCGGCAGCCGGAACTCCACCCGGGTGGCGTTGGATTTGTGGAGCTTGTAGAGCGGAACCCGCACGAGCGCCGAACGGTTGTTGTGGCCCCAGCACACATAGGCCGGCGCCTCCAGCACCTCGCCGACCCGCTGGTCGCCGATGAGCCGCTTGTAGGAGTTCACCCACTGGTTGGTCACCGCGGTGATTTCGGCGGCGTGCGCGAGGAGCCCGGCGATGAAGGCCTTCGCCACCTTGGACAGCTGATAGTCATCGGTCGGGTCGTGAAAGGCGTTGCGGTCACCCTCGAAAAGGCTCAGATGGGTGTGCATCCCCGACCCGGCCTGGTTACCGAACGGCTTGGGCATGAAGGTGGCGTAAATACCTTGCCGCAACGCCACCTCCTTGACCACCTGGCGGAAGGTCATGATGTTGTCGGCGATGGTGAGGGCGTCGGCGTAGCGGAGATCGATCTCCTGCTGGCCGGGGGCCACCTCGTGGTGGCTGAACTCCACCGAGATGCCCAGCCGTTCGAGCATGCTGATGGCCTGTTGCCGGAAATCATGGCTGATGTCATTGGGGGTCAGGTCGAAGTAGCCTGATTCGTCCACCGGCGGGGGCACCGGGCCACCGCGTTTCGGCGGCTCCCTGAGCAGGAAGAACTCGATCTCCGGATGGGTGTAGAACGTGAACCCCGCGTCGGCCGCCCTGGCTAGCGCGCTCCGCAGCACCCAGCGCGAGTCGGCGGCGGCGGGCGTGCCATCCGGCATCACGAGGTCGCAGAACATCCGGGCAGTGAGCGGATGTTCACCGCGCCAGGGAAGCACCTGGAAGGTGGAGGGGTCGGGCCGGGCCAGCATGTCGGCCTCGTGTACCCGCGCAAAGCCCTCAATGGCGGACCCGTCGAAACCGATACCCTCCGCCAGCGCCCCCTCGAGCTCCGCGGGGGCGATCTCTACCGACTTCAGGTACCCAAGTACGTCGGTGAACCAGAGCCGAACGAAGCGGATGTCCCGCTCCTCCAGAGTCCGGAGAACGAACTCCTGCTGTTTGTCCATAGTGCCTCCGCGCTGAGGATGTGGACTCGACGATACGGGCCACCCGATGTGCTTATCCCGAGCATAGCGACTACATCCGTTCGTCGCTGTGATGTTGCCTGGTAGCAACCAGTCCGCCAACGGCGTGTTACCTACCCTCCCGACACGGGACCTAACGGCCCACGCCGCGACCGCCTACGCTGCAACCATGGCCCAGCTGCGGATCGCCCTCGCCCAGGTGGACACGACCGTCGGGGATCTCGCTGGTAACGCCGACCTGGTCAGTACCTGGACGAAACGGGTCGTCGCCGACGGCGCTCATCTGATCGCCTTCGGTGAACTCACGTTGACCGGCTATCCGCCGGAGGACCTCGTCCTGCGCCGGTCCTTCGTCGCCGCGAGCCAGCGGGCGCTGGTGGCCCTGGCCCGCCGGCTGGCCGAGGAGGGGTGTGGCGAGATCGCCGTCGTCGTCGGCTACCTCGATGCGTCCGCGCAACCCGCGCCGAGTGTGGGACGCCCGGCCGGTGAACCGCAGAACGCCGCCGCGGTGCTCTGGGGCGGCGAGGTCGTCGCGCGTTACGCCAAGCATCACCTGCCGAACTACGGCGTCTTCGACGAGTTCCGCTACTTCGTGCCCGGCACGGCCTTTCCGGTGCTGCGGCTGCACGGGATCGACGTGGGCGTGACGATCTGCGAGGACCTGTGGCAGCAGGGCGGGCCGATCACCGTGGCCCGCCGGTCCGGGGTCGGCCTCGTCCTGTGCATCAACGGCTCCCCCTACGAGCAGGGGAAGTCCTTCCAGCGCGACGCCCTGTGCGCCGAGCGCGCCCGGGAGGCCGCGGCCGCCCTGGCCTACGTCAACCTCGTCGGCGGGCAGGACGAGCTGGTCTTCGACGGGGACTCCCTCGTCGTCGACGCCGCGGGGGAGCTCGTCGCGCGGGCCCCGGTCTTCAGCGAGGCGCTGCTGATCACCGACCTGGACCTGCCCGCGGCCGGTCCCGGCCCGGCGCGGGCGGTGTCCGGGGCCATCGACGCCGGGGCCATCGACGCCGAGGATGGCACGACGATGACGGTGACGCGCACGATACTGGCCGCCGAGCCGCTGGCACCGTTCACCCCCCTGCCGCCGGTCGTCGCCGACCGCCCCGAGCCCGCCGGGGAGCTGTACACCGCGCTGGTCACCGCCACCCGCGACTACATCCGTAAGAACGGCTTCTCCTCGGTGGCGCTCGGGCTGTCCGGCGGTATCGACTCCGCGCTCGTCGCGACCATCGCGGTCGACGCGATCGGCGCCGGCGCCGTCCACACCGTCGCCCTGCCCTCGGGCTACTCGTCGGGGCACTCGGTGACCGACGCCGCCGAGCTCGCCCGCCGCCAGGGCACGCGGCACTCCGTGGTGCCCATCGAGCCGATCGCCGCCGCGTTCCGCGCCGCCGCCGCCCCCCTCGGCGGGCTGCACGGCCTCGCGGACGAGAACCTGCAGGCCCGGGTGCGCGGAACGCTGCTCATGGCGTTGTCGAACCAGCATGGGCACCTGATCCTCACCACCGGCAACAAAAGCGAGCTGGCAACGGGGTTCTCCACCCTCTACGGAGACAGCGCCGGCGGCTACGCCCCCATCAAGGACGTCTCGAAGACCCGCGTCTGGGAGCTGGCGCGCTGGCGCAACGCCGCCGCGGAGAAGCGTGGCGAGGTGCCGCCCATTCCCGAGGAGATCATCGTCAAGGCGCCGTCCGCCGAGCTTGCCCCGGGCCAGCTCGACTCCGACCGGCTGCCCGACTACGGCATCCTCGATCCCGTCCTGGACGACTACGTCAGCCACGACCAGGGCCGGGCCGAGCTGATCGCGGCCGGGCACGATCCGGCCGTGGTGGACAAGGTGATCCGGCTCGTCGACCTCGCCGAGTACAAGCGCCGACAGAACCCGCCCGGGCCGAAGGTGACCTCCAAGGCGTTCGGCCGCGACCGCCGACTGCCGATCACCTCCCGCTGGCGCGAGAACCCGCCGGCCTGACCAGCCGCGCGGGCCGGGGCCAGCCGCGCGGCTCGAGTCGAGCCGTTACAGCCGGCGCTCGTTTTATGCCTGGCCCTTAGGAGTCGAAATGAAATAACTTGCGCATTTCGAACCCTCCACAGGACTGTGACCTGCGATGATGCTCTCGATCACGTATTTGTTACTTCATTACGTCCCCTTACGCCCCATACCGAGTGCCTTTCGGTACAGCTCCGGGACGCGGTATCGCTCGGTGTCATCGCGGGTACCAAGATCGATGCCGAGGAGGCCGACCTCCAGCCCGAGGTTCTCGACGTCCGAGTCGACCTCCAGCTCTCGCGCCGGAAACGGCGTACGTCCGATCCCCCGGAGGGCATCGAACAAGGGAACGAGCTCGGCAAACTCGTCCTGCAGGGAGTCGATTTCCTGTTCACTGATGTCATCCAGCGACTCCACGAGCGCCCGGGGACGTATCAGGCTGCGCTCGTAGTAGGGCGGTGCCAGCGACAGTCGCCGCTCTCGGTCAGCGGCGAGGTGGAAAAGCCGGACAAGCGAGCGTGGCGAGTGGTTTCCATTGCTGTCCGAAAGGGGACGTAATGAAGTAACAAATACGTGATCGAGAGCATCATCGCAGGTCACAGGCCTGTGG
>NZ_CDWTMG010000003.1:0-1995 GCF_977945845.1 Frankia sp. CcMO1 | reverse complement strand
ATTTCGACTCCAAAGTCGGCGCCATACCCAGTTGTACGTGAAAGCGGTCTTGCCGCCGGAGATCCGCTCACCAACCAGCACGCGCCACGCATTGAGCACCTGCGGCTGCGGCCACCTCTCGACCAGCTCCGGCAAAAAGCGATGCAGCCCGGGTTCCGGCGCCCTCTCACGAACGAGATCAGCGACGGCCGGCGCCCGGAGCGCCTGCTTGACGACCACCTTGAGATAATCGGTCTGGTTTGCCCAGGACAACGTCACGTCGCGACCGAAGAAATGTGACTTATTCGGTAGCTGAACGGTTCGCCAGATGTCCTCCCTGAGCATGATCTTCATCCGAAGATTCACCAGCTCGTCACCGCGCTCGGACAACAGGGACAGCAGTCCCCCCACACTTTCCCGCCGTCGAGTGAGGTCGGCAGGAGTGAGACCGAACCCAGTGTCAAGACCGTCGAAAAGAAGAAATGTGCCCCGGGCAACATCCGCATCGAGGTCCCGAATCCACTGCCAGCCGACGAGTCCAGCGTCTTCGATGGAAAGCATTTTGCGTACATCTTGGACGAGGTTAAGTTCGTTGTACTGCGACTCGTCCTTGGAGTCACAGGTGAGTCCACCGAACGCGGGCACCGGCCGACGAGGGCGCCCACTGGTCAGCTGGATCATGACCCCGATAAGCAACATCCACGCCGTGCGCCAGTCGTCTCCCCGGTCCGCCAAGACCTCGCCGATGGCTCGGTATGTCCCGCTGGACGGCATCCAGGGTCTTCTCATCGGCAGCCGCGGAGGGCTGGTCACCACGATGTTCCCGTCCGCGGCGAGGCTGCGGAACAGGGTGGTCTTCCCCGTGCCCTTCCGGCCAAGTATCAGGGGCACGTCGTCCCGGGCGGCCCGGCCGACAACTTCTGTGCGTAGGAAGGTCTCCTGGAACTCGTCGTCGGACTGAGCCTCCGCGGTGCCCGTCGAGAAGTGGATCTCAGCCAGGGCGCCGGCTTTTGAACCGGGCGGCGGGATGGCCATGGCGGCTGCGCCGTCCCGCTCGGCTGCCGCCGACTGCGGAACGAACCCTGCGATCCACTCCCCGACGGGCGAATAAGCATCGATGCCGGTCTCGGGAACTACGGAATCAGATCCCGCGATGTCCTCGCTGTAACCGAGGACGTGGACAAGCTCGTCAACCTCCGGGAACGCTGGATCCCCGCCTTCGACCACCGCCGGCGAGAGCCATTCCAAGATCCAGACCGCCGCCCGGTCCTCGTATCGCCGACGAGTCTCCGGAGCGCCCGCGCCCGGAACCGGGCTCACCAGAAAACGGAGCTCAGGAGTGTAGGCCCGCTCGGATCTGGCCGCCAGAAGCGCCCGCGTCAGCGCCCGCGTTCCCACCCGTGCCTGCAGATGCGGGAAGAATGTTACGACAGCTATGTCGGCCAGATCGAAGAAAAGAGGTGCCGACAGCGGACTGATCCCGGTCCTTGAATCTATGAGAACAATCTGCGGCGAGATATGGAGGTCACGGACGGCGCCGATGAGCGCGCGGAGTGTATTATTTTCCTCACGGTACCATGCCGCTGGGTCGAGCTGAGCGAGCTGGCGCGCATAATTGGCATCCGGATATCCGGCGGGCAGAAGATAGAGTTGCCGTTCGGGATGAGCACGCAGCAGATGGGCGGTGACATCAGGCATTTCGCCGGCTATGTCCGCCTCCAGTAGAAGCGGAACAACACCCTTTCCTGGCATGACTTCGCGCTCCGCGTCGAAGAGTGTGGCAAGACCAGGCGCCTCAAGATCCATATCGAGGCAGAGCATTCGGTGTTCACGGGCTAGCAACAGAGCAGTGTAGGCGAGCGATGTCGATCTTCCGACACCCCCTCTGGAGTCGAAATGAAATAACTTGCGCGTTTCGAACCCTCCACAGGCCTGTGACCTGCGATGATGCTCTCGATCACATATTTGTTACTTCATTACGTCCCCTCTGAGGGAGTAGAAGGTGGCGATGACGGG
>NZ_CDWTMG010000002.1:8380-87024 GCF_977945845.1 Frankia sp. CcMO1 | reverse complement strand
GCCCACAGCCATGCCCGTGAACCGTCACCCACAGCAAGATCGCTAAAGCAGGTGAATGTTTACCACGTTCCGCGCTGTACGAGGTTTTCCCGCCGGTCCCGACGACCCGGGCACCCGGTCCACCCCGCGGGCCGGGCGAGGCGGGGCATGCGTCCACCGGGGGGCAGCCGGCTGCGAGACTGGCTGGCGTGCAGACCCTCACATCCTCGTCCGGCCCGCCCGCCCCGCGTGACGAGCACCCCGGAGAGAACGCCACCACGGAGGCCCGAGGATCCGGCGTGACCCCGAGGGACGGCGTGGATCCGAGGGACGGCTCAGGTCCGCGGGAGCGGGCGGGGAGACGTGACATCACGGAAACCGCAGGACCACAATACGTAACGGCAGGACCAGTCAAGGACGCTGACACGATCACCGTCGCCACCCCGATCGTGCGCGTGGACGAGGCGGTCGATCTACTTTCCCGCACGATCGACGTCCTTGTCGTCGGGGGCGGCCCGGCCGGCAGCGCGGCGGCTCTGGGCGCCCTGCGAGAACGCCCGGACGCACACGTCGTCATCGTCGACGCCGCTGAGTTCCCCCGGGACAAGACCTGCGGTGACGGCATCGCCCCGCACGGCCTGGACGTCCTGCGTGATCTCGGCGTGACCGATGCGGTCGCCGGGTACCGGCCGGTGGACCGCATGCGCCTGCGCACCCCAGGGGGCGCCGAGGTGGCCACTCCCTCGGCCCGAGCCAACTACGTGGTACCCAGGGAGGTCTTCGACGCCCGTCTCGTGGCCGCGGCCCAGGCACGTGGGGCTCAGCTGATCCAGCGGCGCGTGCGGTCCCTGGAACTTACCGACCGGCCGCGCCTGGACGGTCGGGGACGGGAGCCGGTCGTCGTGGTCAACGGCACGCTCACGGCGCGGGTCGTCATCGGCGCGGACGGCGCGAACTCCGCGGTACGCCGCGGGCTCGGGCTGCCGGGTAACCCCCCCGAGGCGATGGCGATCGCCGTGCGGGCCTACACCGACGTCGCCTTCGACGACGGCCCCCCCGAACAGTTCATCCACATGACCGACGAGGGTTGGCCGGCCTACGCCTGGTCGTTCCCGATCGGCGACGGCCGTGCGAACATCGGCTACGGGATGCTGCGGTCCCGGCTGGCCGGCGGGACGGACGGAACGAGCGCCAAGACCGTCCTGCGCCGCACGCTCGCCCGCATGCTGCCCGAGACACCGGCGCATCCGGCCACGCTGCGGGCCCATCATCTGCCGCTGTCGACCCATCGCCCCCGGCAGCCGAACGGTCCCGTGCTGCTCGCCGGGGACGCGGCCTCCCTGATCAACCCCCTGACCGGGGAGGGCATTTACTACGCGGTGCTGTCGGGGTCGCTGGCCGGGCATGCCGCCGTCCGCGCGGCGCACCCGGCCAGCGCGGGCCGGGTCTACCGACGCGCTCTCGACGCGGAGCTGGGACGGCATCTGCGGCACACGGCCCTGCTGGCCGGTCTCGCCGGGCGGCGCCGCACGCTGATGGACGCGGCGGTGCGGGCCGCCCGCACTCGTACCGAGCTGTACGACACGCTCGTCGAGATCGGACTGGGCCGCGGCACGATCCCGGCGAGTTCCCTGACCCGTCTGGCGATGCGGCGCACCATGACCGGCCTGCGCTAACCCGCCACGGCCTACGCTAACCCGTCACGGGCCGATATAGGGAACGGCGAATGTGAGGATTATCACAGATACTCCAAACAGAAGGAGAATACCCACATCGAAGGCCCGCCCCCGCACCGCCAGCAGGCCGATCCGCCGTGCCGGCAGCACCAAACGGGCCAGAGCGGCCATCACCAGGACCACGCCGACGACCACCATTCCTCGGCGCCATCTGTCCTGGAAGACCAGCACCAGCCCGACGGTGACCCCGGCGAGCACCAACGCGAAGGTGGCCTCCCGCCGTAGCCAGCCGCCGATCCCGCCCCCGTCGTCACGCCCGGCAGTCCCGGGCCCGGCAGTCCCGGCCCCGGCGGGTGCGCCGGGCGTGACGAATGGTGGCGGGGAGGCAGCTGGGACCGGTGTTCTCCGGGATCCGGAGATGGTCCCTGCCACTGGTGGCCCAGGCTCCGCACCGACCGCCGACTTCCGGTGCTCCTCGGGGCCGACCAGCGGGGAGGACACCGGACGCCACGGGTCGTGCGATGGGATGCCGTCGCCCTCGACCCGCTCCGGTGGGGACGATCCGGGCTGACCCGGGGCGGCCAGCGGGGCCGGTGCCGGCGGAACGGGACGGTCGAACCGACGCAACCCGCGATACTCGGCGGGAAGGCGCTCGTCACGATCCTCGATCGGACGGAAGACGTCGACGCGGGTGGTGCCCGGCCACGACGGACGCCGCCGATCCGCTTCCGCCCCAGCGCGGCGCAGCGGCAGCTCTGCCCGCTCCGCCCGGGGATCGGGCGCCTCATGTCCGCCGGATCGGTACCGCCCCCCCGGCCCGGGGCGGCCTGGATCACCCCCGGGTCGAGCCGGGCCGGAGCCGCGCACCGCGTCGGGCACCCTCACCTCCGGCAGCGGTTGGGATCTCCTGCTGGACAGTGGCCCCGTACGGGACATGGTGGCGTCCCCGCCATCATCGGCGACGGCTTCCACCCGAGTGCAGGATGCATCGAACACCAATCCAACCAGGACATCGGTCCTTACCAACACACGGTAGGCCGCCTGCGGCATCCGGCGCCCACGGACGCACGAGAGCACGGCGGGGCCACGCCGGGGCGGCGCACGGCGGGGCGGCGCACGGCGGGGCGGGGCGCGGGCCGGGTGTCGACATCCCACTCGCCGGCCCCAGCGTCTCCCGGCCGCAAGCCGAGATCGTTCGACGCGGCCCGTATCTCTGCGTCTCGAGTCTCTACGTCTCCAGACGCAGGGCTGTCCCGAAACGGCGCCCGGTGAACGGCCGGCCCGTCGGGCGGCGGATCCTCCACCACGGCGATCTGCCCGATGCCACGACCTGCCGGAGCGGGGGATAACCGCCCTATATCACATGCCAGCGGTCAAAGATGCGATTACCCCATCCGAACACATCACGCGCACAATATGCAACACCCCCACCTATGGAGTCGAAATGAAATAACTTGCGCGTTTCGAACCCTCCACAGGCCTGTGACCTGCGATGATGCTCTCGATCACGTATTTGTTACTTCATTACGTCCCCTATAGGCATCATGCAGGCTTAGGGCAGACTTCCGGCCGCAGTGCCCAAGTGGGATGGAGCGTGACGTGACAGACGAATCACCACACAGCAAGAAGCTGCAGGAACTGATGTTCCGGGCCTGGGAGACCTTCGGGGACGCCCGACACCTGGACAGCGACGACCGAGTGTTCGTCCAGGCGCTGGCGAGGCAGACAGCGGATCGGATCTCAGTGCTCTACGGCGCGAGCTGGCGCGACGCCCTGGACTGGGTCGCCCATCGCTATGTGCCGAACGGCGACCAGCCCGGCGGTGCGCTCGCGGCGGCGGCCAGCCCGACGGCGACGACGTCCAACGGCAGCGCCAGCGGGCGTCGGGGCTCGGCAGCCGCGGAGGCGAACGCCGCCTCGTGAAGTGAGGGCACCGAACGGCGCACGGCGCCGTTGGGCGGCGCCACGGACGAACCACCAGAGCCACCAGAGCCGGTCGGAACATCGACCGAGGCCAGCCGGCCGGCGGGTCGGGACAGAACGTCCGGGGACAGACGACCGGGCACCGATCAGCAGTCGTCCGGTCCGCTATGGCCATCCGGTCCGCTATGGCCATCCGGAGCGGACGAGCGGACGGGAGCCCGGCCCGGCGCGGCCGCGGCCGGACTGTCGCTGTCCCAGGCCGATCATCGGCCTGACAGTGATCATCTACCGGAGGTCAACCAGCGTCCCGGACGCCTGCCCAGTGCCCGACCGGACACCCGCACCGACGCGCCGGGGGCGCCCGGCGTCGTGGCGAGCGACGGCACCGGGATCGCCGGCGACACCGGCGACACCGGCGAGTCGACTCCTTCGATCGAACTGGAGTATCGGCGTACGGACGGGCATCTGCGATGGGGCCGCCGATTCCGGTGAAGACATGCGCTGGTGAAGAGATGCGTGCCGGGGCCGCCGACGACTCCTCGGCAAAGGCTTCGGCCGGTGGCTGGCGGAACATACGCCGGTGCCACCGGCCTGGTGGCCCGCTGTCAGTGCGCGAAGTGGCGGACACCGCTGAAGTAGAGCGTGACGCTGGCCTCTCGGGCGGCCGTGATGACGAGCTCGTCGCGCACCGACCCGCCCGGTTCGACCACGGCCCGCACCCCCGCCTCGGCGAGCACCTCGAAGCCGTCAGGGAACGGGAAATAGGCGTCGCTCGCGGCGACGGCCCCCTTCGCCCGGTCCCCGGCCCGGGTCACCGCGAGCCGGGCCGCGTCCACCCGGTTCACCTGGCCCATCCCGACGCCGACGGTGGCACCGCCGGACGCGAGGAGGATGGCGTTCGACTTCACCGAGCGCACCGCCCGCCAGGCGAACCGCAACTCGGCCAGTAGGGCCTCGTCCGCAGGTGATCCCGCCTCCAGCGTCCATCCGGACGGCTCGTCGCCCGGCGCCTCGACGGCGTCCCGCGACTGCAGGAGCAGGCCTCCGCTGATCTGACGCAGTTCGATCCCGCGCTGGTGCGGCGGCGGCGGGCACTCCAGCAGCCGGATCGACGGCTTACGGGAGAGGATCTCCACCGCGGCGGGTTCGTATGCCGGTGCGACGACGACCTCGGTGAAGATCTCCGCGATCTGTTCGGCGAGCTCGACCGAGACCGGACGGTTGGTCGCGATCACCCCGCCGAAGGCGGAGACCGGGTCGCAGGCATGCGCCTTGCGGTGGGCCTCGGCGATGGTGGCGCCGACCGCGATGCCGCAGGGGTTGGCGTGCTTGATCACGGCCACGGCGGGCTCGGTGAAGTCGAACACTGCTCGGCGGGCGGCGTCGGTGTCGGTGTAGTTGTTGTAGGACATCTGCTTGCCGTGCAGCTGACGGGCCGAGGCGAGGCCGGGCCGACCCCCGGCGTCGCTCTCCACGTAGAGCGCGGCGCGCTGATGGGGATTCTCGCCGTAACGCAGGACCTCCGTACGGTGCCACTGCGCGGACAGCACGTCGGGCCATCCGCTCTCCCGCGCCACCTCGTCCGGCGCGACGGCGCCGGCGAACCACGAAGACACGGCGATGTCGTACGCCGCGGTGTGGGCGAACGCCTTCGCGGCGAGCCGACGGCGAGCGGGAAGATCATATCCGGATCCGCGGACTGCGGCGGCCAACTCGGTGTAGTCGCCGGGTGTGACGACGACGGCGACCGACGCATGGTTCTTCGCCGCCGCGCGGATCATGGCCGGACCGCCGATGTCGATCTGCTCGATCACCTCGTCCTCGCTCGCACCGGAGGCGACCGTCGCGGCGAACGGATACAGGTTGACGACGACCAGGTCGAACGGGGCGATGTCGAGTTCGGCCAGCGCCGCGGCGTGCTCGGCGTTACGCAGATCGGCCAACAGACCGGCGTGCACGTGGGGGTGCAGCGTCTTGACGCGACCGCCCAGCACCTCCGGAAAGCCGGTCACGGTGCTCACCGGTGTGACCGCCAGCCCGTGACGGGCCAGGACGTCGGCGGTCGAACCGGTCGAGACCACCTCGACGTCGGCCACGAGGAACGCCTCCGCGAGGACGTCGAGCCCGCTCTTGTCGTAGACGCTGACAAGCGCCCGTCGCAGCGGCCGCCGCCCGGTGGGGACCACTTCGCCGGGCTCGGATCCGCGGACAGCCCCGCCCTCGCCGGCCACACCTTCGCCCGATGACGTCATGATTCCTCCTGTATCCAAACTTCTACCGATGCGGGAGACCCATCCTCGCCCCGTCGAGGTCCGGCCGGGGCCGAGTCGCCGCTCCCGGCCCGCACGATCTCGCCGATCGTCGCGACGAACAGTCCTCGCTCGACGCTCTGGATCCGTGCATGAAGTGTCTGCTCGGTATCGCCTGGCTCAACCGGCACCGCCCGCTGAGTGATGATTGGACCGGTGTCAACGCCTTCGTCGACCCAGTGCACCGTCACCCCGCTGACCTTCACCCCGGCGGTCAACGCGTCACGCACCGCGGTGGCTCCCGGGAAGGCGGGCAGCAGCGACGGGTGGGTGTTGATCGTCCGGAACCGGCCGATCACCCGGGCACTGAGAATCTTCATGTAGCCCGCCAGGACCAACAGATCGGGCGCGAACTCGGCGATCCGCCCGGCCGTCGCGGCGTTGAAGGCATCCCGGTCCGCGTGGTCCTCGAGACGAACGATGAACACCGGGACCCCCGACGCCCGGGCCCGCCGTTCCGCGCCGGTGCCATAGCGGTCGGTGCCGACCGCCACGACCGCCGCGCCGAACCCGGGGTCCGCGGTTGCGTCGAGGATCGCCTGCAGGGTGGTTCCCGCTCCCGAGGCGAGCGCGACGAGACGAGCAGACACAGACACACTCCGTAAGCAGAATCGGGCGACACGACGAGCCGCCCGCTGCGCAACCGCCATCTGCGGACGGCGGCGGAACAATGGCCGGTTCGACTGTACTGACTCGACCAGCTCCGCCGCTTCCCGCCGGAAACGCGCGCACCGGCGCCCGCCGGGCGCGGCCCGCCAGGCAGCCACCTGAGCCCGGGGCTGCCGATCATGCCGCCGGAACCCATCCGGCGAGGAGATCTGCCAGCCACGCGTCGATGGCCTGGGCGGACGGGACCTCGCAGGCCGCCGGAGACGACAGCCCGTCAGCCAACGAGCGCAGCCCCGCACACCCGTCCTCCTCATCCCCACCCGTGCCGCCCGCTGCACAGGTGCACCCGGCGGAGGCCGCGGGGCCCGCACCTCCCTCGAAGCCCTCATCGAGCTCGCCGTAGTCCCGCCCGTCCAGCAGATCACCCGACCGGCACAGGTAGAGCTCAGCCAGCCGTGACAGGACCTGTGTGGAAGGCGCCCGGCCGCCCTTGGCCGGCCAGCTCTCCCAGTACGAGAAGGTCTTACCGGTCTTGGCCGGCCCCGAACCGGGCCACCGCTCGTTCCAGCGGCGTGCGGCCTCCTCCTGCGTCCAGCCGTGCGCGAGGCGGAACGCGGCGAGCGCGCTCAGGTGATGGCGGGTCTGCAGTCTTCGGGCGATACGGCGATAGGACCAGCCCAGCTCCCGCAGGCGAAGTGCTTCAGCCCGGATACGGGCGACCGTGACCGCCACGACGACCTCCGTGAAGATGATCCAGTGCGGTCACGGTAACCGACGGCGCAGACAGTTTCGGAGGCCGACGGGGTGCCGGGCAAGCGGGGAGGGAGCGGGCGGGGAAAGGTCCCCGCCGGGCGGGGAGCTGCGGGCCCACAGACCTCGAGGAGGCCGCGGCAGCGGGGCCGCGAGGCCGGTCAGGGGTGTCGTCGTGACAGCCGGGCTGACGACCATGAGCCGGACGGTTGCAGCCTGCGCCACCAGGAGGGCGCCGCCGCGTCGTCGGCGACGAACGGCCGCTCGGCCCGACGGGCCGCCAGGTCGATGCCGCCGATCAACAGGAGTCCGACAAGCGCGGTCTCCCCCCCGGCAATCAGGCCGCACAGCCATCCGGACGAGGGACCATAGTGGTTACCCTGACCCGTCACGGTCCCGACCTGTCCCATCGACACTTGGACCGCCAGACCCACGAGGACACCGCAGACCACCGCCCCGAGCAGGACGGTCAGGATGCGAGCCCGGGAGCGGCGTCCCAGGCTCGCCCGATGGACCATGACAGTAAGCACGACGCCGGCCACGACGGGCACCAGCGCCAGCACAAGCCACCCGGGCCTGGGTAACGCGCTCGGCGGAAGGGCCGTCAGCACCGGGAGGTCCGGCAGGTCGGCCGGGCGGACGACATCCGCCCGGACCAGACCCGGACCCGTTCGAAATCCTGGTCCGAGGGCGTAGGACAGACCCCAGAGGACCAGGTTGGGCAGCAGCGCAAGCTGGGTCGCCGTGAGCCCGAGACCCCCGAGCACGCCCACGTCGAGCGAGCGCTCGGCGGCGGCGACCTCGGGCTCGGTCGCCGCGAGCACCAGCGCGACCCCGAACGCGGCGGCCGCCAGCAGCGCCATGAACGCCGCCGCGCCGGACAGCAGGGGGACGCGCAGCATCACGGGCAGCATCCGCCATGCCGTGCGCAGCCGATGGCGGCCGGCCAGCGCGCCGAGCAGGGCGGCCGGTATCCCGAACGCGACCGTCCCCAGCGCCGCAGAACCGGGGGTCGGCCGTACCGAGTGCGTGCGCACGATGAGCGCGACGACCACGACGAAGAGAGTCTGGGCGCCCACGACGCCGATGACGTCGCCTGCCACGGCTCGCCAAGGGACCCCGACGGCGCCATCCGACCGGCAGCGGCCCCCGCGGGAGTCCCCGAGGTCCGCCACCGAAGCGGCGGAGCGCCCTCCGCCGAGCCGGGCAGGCCGCAACCGCGACACCCGGCCCAGCGGCATCCGGCCGAGCGACACCCGGTTCAGCGACACTCGGCCCAGGGGCGTCCGGTTGAGAACGGCATGCGACTGCAGCGGTGCCGCGCTCGCCCGCCGATGTGCCGCGCTCAGCGCCGCGGCCAGCGGAAAGAGGGCGAGGCCCAATGGCCGGAACGCGATGATCCCGTCAGGGAGCCGCAGCGTCGTTCCGTGAGCGGCAAGCCACAGATCGGCTCCGACGCGCAGAGCCGCGGCGGGTCCGGTGGAGGAGCCGGTGTCGGCTCCCCACACAACCAGAACGACGAATTCGATGAACATCAGGCCCGCAGCCGACGCGGCGACCGCCTCCGCCAGGGGCCGTCCGCCCCGCTGCCAGATCCGATCGGCAAGGCGTCGCGGCAGTCTGGGCGGCTGCATGGAGGCGGGCACGTATCGGATCAACGACCGGGAGGAGGCTCCTGCTGGCCGTAACCACCCGGCGGAGGCGGCTGCTGGCCATAACCTGGGGGCGACTGAGCCTGACCCTGCGACGGCTGCCCGTACCCGCCCGGCTGGGCCGGCTGCCCGTACCCGCCGGCGGGCGGCGCGCCGTATCCGCCGACAGGCGGCTGACCGTAGCCCGTGGGCGGCTGACCGGGCGGCCCATAGCCCGGCGGCGGCCCGTACCCCGTGGGCGGCTGGCCGTAACCGGGAGTGGGCTGCTGGCCGTAGGGCTGACCGTAGGGCGGCTGCTGACCACCATACGGAGGCCAGGCGCCCGGCTGACCGGGCCCGGTGGGACGGGCACCCGGACGGCCGGGAATGGGCGCTCCGCTCGCCAGCGCCGTGAGCACACCGAAGACGGTCTGCACGATCGTCAGCAGCAAGGCGAGGTAGAACCCGAAACTCGGCCCGGCGTCCACCCCGCTCGGCACGTCGGGGAACCGGATCCATCTGATCAACAGCAGAAGGACGGCGAACGCCGAGACGGCCGGCAGTATCCACAGGATCGAGACCGGACCAACGTCCGGGATGCGGACGTTGGCGGCGACGCGCGCCGTCACCAGACCGGCGACCACGACCACCAGGAACACCGGGAACCAGGAGTTGAACCCGAGCCCCCAGGCGTTTTTGTGAGCCTCCGCCGAGCGGCCGAAAAACCCCAGGCTCACCGAATACCACGGCAGGAAGCTCACGATGAACGTGACCGCCCCAGAGGCGACCACCCCGATGTCGTTGGTGGCGACGGTACGACCGCCGATCTGTGCCACGACGGCAACCCCACTTCGTCTGGTCGGTCGGTGCGGAGACGAGAGCCGTCGATGCACCGATGCAGAAGTCTTGCAGCCGTCGGAAGCGAAGGGAAGACGTCCGTCCCCGAAGCCCCGCGGCCAAGACCCCTACCTGTCCCGATGCCGAGCCCCCGCGTCCCGCGGGGGCTCGGCATCGGGACAGGCCTACAACGACCGCATGATGTCAGCCATCAGCCGGGCGGTCTCCGACGGGGTCTTGCCAACCCGGACGCCGGCCTTCTCCAGGGCTTCTTTCTTGGCCTGCGCGGTACCGGACGAACCGGACACGATGGCGCCCGCGTGGCCCATCGTCTTGCCCTCCGGCGCGGTGAAGCCGGCCACGTAGCCGACGACCGGCTTGGTCACGTGCTCTTCGATGTGCGCCGCGGCCCGCTCCTCGGCGTCGCCGCCGATCTCACCGATCATCACGATCGCGTCGGTGTTCGGATCGGCCTGGAAGGCGTCGAGCGCGTCGATATGCGTGGTGCCGATGACCGGGTCGCCACCGATGCCGACGCAGGTGGAGAAGCCGAACTCCCGCAGCTCGTACATCATCTGGTAGGTCAGCGTGCCGCTCTTGCTGACCAGGCCGATGCGCCCGCCGGGGGTGATGTCGGCCGGGATGATGCCGGCATTGGACAGACCGGGGCTCGCGATACCCGGGCAGTTCGGCCCGATGATCCGCGTCGTCGCCTTGTACTGGGAGTAGGCGAAGAACTCGGTCGTGTCGTGGATCGGCACGCCCTCGGTGATGACCACCGCGAGCGGGATCGCCGCGTCGATCGCCTCGATCGCCGCGTCCTTGGTGAACGCGGGCGGAACGAAGATCACCGAGGCATTGGCGCCGGTCTGCGCCATCGCATCGGCGACGGAGCCGAACACCGGCACGCCCTCGACCTGCTGGCCCACCTTGCGCGCGTTCACGCCGGCGACGACGTTCGTGCCCGCGGCGAGCATGCGGCGGGTGTGCTTGCTGCCCTCCGAGCCGGTGATGCCCTGCACCACCACCCGGCTGTTCTCGTCAAGCCAGATAGCCATCGGTTCGCAATCCCCTTCGCCCAGGTCAGGCCGCGGCCGCGGCGAGCTCGGCGGCGAGCTTCGCCGCGCCGTCCATCGTGTCGACCGGCTTGACCACCGGCAGGTTCGCCTCGGCCAGGATGCGGCGGCCCTCCTCGGCGTTGTTGCCGTCGAGGCGCACCACCAGCGGGGCGCTGACGTCGCCGACGATCTTCAGGGCCTGCACGATGCCGTTGGCCACCGCGTCGCAGGAGGTGATGCCACCGAAGATGTTGACGAAGACGCTCTTGACCGCCGGGTCACCAAGGATGATCGACAGACCGTTTGCCATGACCTCGGCGGACGCGCCGCCGCCGATGTCGAGGAAGTTCGCCGGGCGCTTGCCGCCGAACTCCTCCCCGGCGTAGGTCACCACGTCGAGGGTGGACATGACCAGGCCGGCACCGTTTCCGATGATCCCGACCTCACCCTCGAGCTTGACGTAGTTGAGGCCCTTCTCCTTGGCCTTCTGCTCCAGCGGGTCCACCGCGGCCACGTCGACGAACGCCTCGTGCTCCGGGTGGCGGAAGTCGGCGTTGTCGTCCAAGCTGACCTTGCCGTCGAGGGCGACGACCCGGCCGTCACCGGTGAGGATCAGCGGGTTGACTTCGACGAGGGTGGCGTCCGACTTGAGGAACACGGTCCAGAGCTTGGCCAGCAGCTCGCTCGCGCCGTCCAGAGCCGCCTCGGGCAGCTTCGCCGTGACCGCGATCTCGCGCGCCTTGGCCGCGTCGACTCCCCTGAGCGGGTCGATCGCGATCCGGGCCAGCGCCTCCGGCTTGGTCGCCGCCACCTCCTCGATCTCCATGCCGCCCTCCCGGGAGGCCATGGCGAGGAAGGTGCGGTTCGCCCGGTCCAGCAGGAAGGATGCGTAGTACTCCTCGGCGATGTTGCTGGCTTCCTCGACGAGCACCGAGTGGACTGTGTGGCCCTTGATGTCCATGCCGAGGATCGCTGTCGCCTTCGCGAAGGCGTCATCCGGCCCGTCGGCTACCTTGACGCCACCGGCCTTGCCCCGGCCTCCAGTCTTGACCTGCGCCTTGACGACGACCTTGCCACCGAGCTCGGTGGCGATCGCGCAGGCCTCCTCGGGGGTGGTCGCGGTCTTCCCGGTGGGCACCGGTACGCCATGTTCGGCGAACAGCTTCTTCGCCTGGTATTCGAAAAGATCCACGGTCCGTCCAGTCGGATGCGGTCGTTACGGGTTGGGATACGTAGAGCTGCACAGAACGCCTGCGAGCCTACTGACGAGGGCGTTACAGCGCGCGCCACGCGCTGTGCACCACACCGCCGTCGCCGGCGGCCCACGGGTGGGATCGAACGGGCCGATCCGGCGCATCCCTCGACCCGGTCCGGGGCCCCGGCAGGTCGATACAGGACAGATACAGGACAGATACAGGACAAATGAGTGTGGACACCCACCGCGCCGAGGGCGGCTTCCGCCCCACCGTCCTCAGAGCGCGGGTCCGCCGGGAGCCGCTGAGCGTGACCGACGGGACCTGCCCTACGCCGTCCCGTGTCCGACGTCACGAAAGTTAAGACCCTCATTATGTCGGAAATCACATGGAAGAAACACCGATCGTAGCCAGCCCCTCCGGACCAGTCAGACGAATTTCAGGATAACGACGATCAAGATCATCGCTAGTCCGATCCCGAGCCAACCCAGGCCGATACCGACGGCCGCCACCGTGGTGCCACGCTCATCCCGGCGGCGGATCCGAACCCGCGCGACCAGTCCCACTACGACAGCCGCGGCACTGCCAATCCCGAAGATCCAGAGTACCGCCAAGAGAACCGACAGCATCGCGCCGCTGTTCCAGTGCCGGCGCCGCGGCGCCTCGGCCCGCCGAGCGTCGGTCCACAGCCCGACCCGCAGCGCAGCCGGTCGACCCGCTGGCGGGAAGGCCGACGGATCGGGAGGACGCGCCGGTGGAGTCGGGTCGCTGGGGCGATAGGTCACCTCCGACCGTCCCGGATCGGACGCCACGTCCGCGGCGGCGGTCGCGCCCCGACGCTCCGCGGGCGCCTGATCCGCCCACTTCCCCGGGACAACCGCTCCCGACGGTGGCGGGGAGACCGGTCGCGGGGAGACCGGTCGCGGGGAGACCGGTCGCGGCGGTGCCGCGGGGGGTAATAGCACGGCGGGCCGAAAGGCCGACGCGGGTGGCGGCGGTCCGACCGGCCACAGGCCAGGTGCCGGGCCCGGTCCCTGCACGTCCGGCGCCCAGCCACCGGACGGGTCGGCCTCGGTGACCCCACGCACCTCCCGGCCTACCAGCGCGGCCAGCAGCGAGGCGGCGTCCGGCCGCTCCCGCGGGGCCTTGGACAGCGCCCTCGCGACCAGGTTGAGCAGGTATCCGGGGAGCGCGTGGAGATCGGGAGAGTCCCGCTGTACCCGGACGGCAAGCAGGTCCGGCGTCTCGGCATGGAAGGGATGCCGCCCCGTCGCCGCGTACGTCATGCAGCTCGCCCAGGCAAAGACGTCCGCTGAGGCGTCCGACGGCTCGCCGCGCATCTGTTCCGGTGACATCCAGGCCAACGTGCCGATCACATGACCGGTGCGGGTCAGCGTGGCGCTGTCGGTCAGGTGCGCGATCCCGAAGTCGATCACCTTGGGCCCGTCCCAGGCCAGCAGGATGTTGGACGGCTTGAGATCACGATGGACGACACCGGCGGCGTGGATGGCGACCAGCGCGTCGGCGAGGCCGACGGCGAGACCCCGGACGAGGTGGTCCTCCAGCCGACCGCGGGCCCGGACGGCCTCGGCCAGGCTGGTCCCCTCGACGTACTCGGTGACCATCCACGGCGCCGCGGCCTCGGTGTCGGCGTCGAGCACGGCGGCCACCGCCGTACCTCGCACGCGCAGCGCCGCCCGCACCTCACGTTCGAAGCGGCTGCGGAACTCCTCGTCCTCGGCGAGATCCTCGGCAGCGACCTTCACCGCAACGGGACGCCGATCCGGGGCGAAACCGAGATACACGGTCCCCATCCCGCCGGCACCGATCCGGTTCTGCAGACGGTACGGGCCGATTTGGCGAGGATCGTCCTCCATCAGCGGTGTGAGCATCGCTTCCCTCGCTGCTCCCCTCGCTGCACCGGTGTAGCAGGTTCGATCCGGGTTCCCACCCGCCCAGGGGGCTGTGGGTGAAAGAGTATGTCCCCGGCCGCCATCGGCCGAAGGCGCGGTGCGTCGCAGGCGTGCGGGCCCGCGAGCACCCGCCGGCCACCCGCCGGCGGGGAGTGCCCGTCCGTGTTCCACGACACCATGGCCGCGACGACGGGCATCCGGTCGGCCCCGGGCGCGAAAATGCAGGCGTGGACAGCGACACCCGGCCGGGCCAGGAGACGACCGCCGACTGGCGCGCCGCCCTGCTCGCAGGCATCACCCTGCGGCCCGCCACGGCCGCGGCCGTCAACCGACTGGGCTGGCCCGACTACGACGGTCGACCGGCTCTGCGCTGGGGCGAGGGCGCGGTGGCCGGCATCCCTGCCGTGGTCGCGGTCTGGGATTTCACGGTTTACGGGGGAAGCTTTGGCGAGCGGGACGCACGTGGGTTCGCCGAGGCCGCCACCGCGGCCGCAGCCAGCCGCCGTCCCCTGGTGTCGTTCCTGCGCAGCGGTGGCACCCGCTTGCAGGAAGGGGTCGCCGGACTCGTCGGACTGCCCCAAGCCGCACTGGCGCTCGCCGCGCTGGACGCGGCGGGGGTCGGTCACATCGCCGTCGCGGACCAGCCCACCACCGGTGGTATCTGGGTGACGATCGGCTCCCGCGCGGACCTTCGGTGCGCGGTACGCGGGGCGACGGTCGGCTTCGCCGGGCCTCGGGTGGTCGCGGCGGTCACCGGCACCGCCCCGTCTCCGGGCAGCTACACCGCAGGCTCGGCGTACGCCGCCGGGCTGGTCGACGCGGCGGCGGCGCCCAGGGCGGTCCAGGCGTGGCTGCGGCGGGCCCTGACCGGCCTGGCGGGTCTACCAGATCGGGAGAGCCGGGCTGGTCCAGGTACCCGGACCAGCCCGGGCGGCCAAACCACTCCGGGCGGATCGGGCGACCTGGCAGACGGAGGCGACCTGGCAGACGGATCGGACGGCGGCCCGTCACAAGCCGACGACGAGACCACCCTCCCCGTCCCGCCCGACGATCCGGACACCCGAACCGGGTCCGACGGACCTGCGCCGGGGGCTGAACACGTCGCCGCGCGCTCCGGGTGGGCGCAGGTGCGGGCGGCCAGGGACGGCATCCGACCGGACGGCATCGAGGTGCTGCAGACGCTGCTTCCCGACGGCGTCGACCTGGTCGGGCCGGATCCCCGGGTCGTGGCCGGTGTGGGGGTGCTCCTGGGCGACGTCGCGGGGGCTGCGGGGCGGGGAGGGCCGATGCGTGCGGTGGTTGTAGCTGTCGGGGCCCGTCGCGGCGACGCCCCGGGGCCGGCCGGGTACCGGTTGTTGGTCCGCGCCGCCCGGCTCGCGGGGAAGCTGGGGATTGGTCTCGTGACCCTGGTCGACACGCCCGGCGCGGCGAACGACGCGGACGCCGAGGCCGCGGGCATCGCGGCGGCGATCGGGGACGCGATGGCCGCGGTGTTGGCCTGCCCCTCGCCGACGCTGTCGATCGTGTTGGGTGAGGGCGGCTCCGGCGGGGCTCTCGCCGCGGCGGTCACCGACATCGTGGCCATGACCCCGGACAGTTACTTCACCGCGCTCTCCCCGGAGGGCACCGCCGTCACGCTGCGGGTACCGGTCGAGCGGGCCGCAAACGTCTCCGGGCTACGGCCGACCGACCTAAACGCGCTGGGATTCGCCGATCGGCTCCTGTCCGCCACCACCGCGGCCGAGACGGCGCGCGACGCTGCATCGCTGCTCGCATCCCTGAGCCGGGAGGACCAGGGCGATCGGCTGCGCCGGCGGCAGGCTCGATGGTCGACAGGGCTACCTAACAGTCTGTAGTATTTCTCTCCGGTCTTTACTTGGTCACCGGGATATCTGCCGACCTGGGGGGCGAGCACCACGGCTGGCGGCACGGATGGTACGGCGAGGGAAAGCGAGCGGGCCATCGGCGAGCAGATACTGCCATCGTTGGCTGCGGCCACGGCCCGCCTGAGGCGGGCCGTGGCCGCAGCCAACGTCGCCGCTCCAGGGCGGTCGGTCCTCGTCGGCCTGCGCACGACCCCGGTGAATGCCCGCGGGCTCGCCGTGGAAGCGGCCTGGATCGCCACCCACCTCGCCCTCTACCCGGCGAGTGCGCTGCGCCGGCAGCGCCCGCGCGAGCACGAGCCCTACTCACTGAGCGCCCTCTCCCCCCTGCACCGCAGCCTGCTGGTCAACGCTCCCGACGCGGCAGGCACCCCGATCCTGCTGATCCACGGCCTGATCGACAACCGGTCCGTGTTCACCCGGTTGGGCCGGTCGCTGCGCCGCCGCGGTTTCCGCCGGGTGCGCACGGTGGAGCTGCCGCTGCTCGTACCGACGGTGCAGGAAGCGGCGCTCCGACTCGCCGCGTCCGTGCACGCCGCCATGGCGGACAGCGGCAGGCAGCGCGTGCACATCGTCGCCCATTCACTCGGCGGGCTGGTGGCCCGTTACTACGTGCAGCAACTCGGGGGCGATCAGTACGTGGACACGCTGATCACTCTCGCGACGCCTCATTCCGGCACCCGTCTCGCCGGGCTTGTCCCCCGGTCGGTGCCGTACCGGCTCGTCACCCAGCTACGGCCGGGATCGGCGCTCCTACGCGAACTCGCCGCACCCGCCCCCGGCTGCCGGACCCGGTTCGTCGCGATCGGCGCCGGGCTGGACAGCGTGGTGCGGCCCGCCGAGGCGGCGCTCGACCATCCCGATCTCGACATCGAAAATCACACCGTGCCGGGCCTCGGGCATCATTCCCTGGCGTTCAGCGGCAAGGTTGCCCACCTGGTCGCGAGCTGCCTCGCCGGGGCGCCGGACCGGCCGGGACCGGTCCCCCGAGCGGAACGGTCCCGGCGACCCGGACCGTCGGGACCCTCGGGACCGTCAGAGCTTCTCGACGGGGGCGTACCGCAGGAGCAGGCGCTTCGTGCCGGCGTTCTCGCCGAAGTCGATGGTCGCCTCGGCGGAGTCACTGACCCCGCCGGTGGCGACGACAACCCCGAGACCGAAACTGTCATGGGTCACCCGGTCGCCTTGGCGCAGTTCCAGGACGGCCCGCGCGGCCGGCCGCGCGCGGCCCGAGAACGGCGAGTTCGGTAGCGGTTTACGCGCCGCCGGGGCGTCGGCGGCGCCCCGGCGGGTGGCGCCCGGCCCAAACCCGCCAGACGAACCCCAGGACGTCCCCGCGGGCGCCGGCGGGGGATCGGCCAGCCGACGCCAGTCAACCAGCGTGTCCGGCACCTCGCCGAGGAAGCGCGACGGCGGGTTGTAGGCCGGTTGGCCCCAGGCGCTGCGCATCACCGCGCGGGTCAGGTAGAGCCGGGTCCGGGCCCGGGTGACGCCCACATAGGCGAGCCGGCGTTCCTCCTCGAGCTGGGTGGGATCTCCCAAGGTCCGCAGGTGCGGGAAGACGCCGTCCTCGAGACCGGTGAGGAAGACGACGGGGAACTCGAGGCCCTTGGCGCTGTGCAGCGTCATAAGGGTGACCACGCCATCGGAACCGTCGTCGCTCGGAACCTGGTCCGCGTCGGCGACGAGCGAGACCTGCTCGAGGAACTCCGCGAGCGTGCCCTCGGGCAGCCGCTGGGTGAACTCCTGGACCACTCCGACCAGTTCCTGCAGGTTTTCCACCCGGCCCTGGGACTCGACGGTGTCCTCGGCGAGGAGTTCCGACAGGTAGCCGGTGCGTTCAAGCACCGCCTCGACCACGGCCACCGGGTCGTCGGCCGCCATGGTGTGTAGCTCGGCGAGCAGCGCGGTGAACTCTCGCACCGCCTTCGCCGAGCGCGCGGCGATCCCCGGCACCTCGTCGACACGCTCCAGTGCCTGCGCGAACCCGATCCGCTCGACATCGGCGAAGCCCGCCAGGGCCGCCTCAGCCCGCTCGCCGATCCCGCGGCGAGGCACGTTCAGGATGCGACGCAGGTTCACCGTGTCGCTGGGATTGACGAGGACCCGCAGGTAGGCAAGGAGATCACGGATCTCCTTGCGCTCGTAGAACCGCACCCCGCCAACCACCCGGTAGGGCAGCCCGACCCGGACAAAGATCTCCTCAAACACCCGGCTCTGGGCGTTGGTCCGGTAGAACACCGCGACGTCGGCGGACCGCGCGAGCTTCGCGTCCGAGAGCCGGTCGACCTCCTCGGCGACAAAGGCCGCCTCGTCGTGCTCGTTGTCGGCGGCGAATCCGACGATCTTCTCACCGTCACCGGCGTCCGACCACAGCCGCTTGGCCTTGCGCTGGTTGTTACGCGCGATCATCGCGTTCGCGGCGGAGAGGATGGTCTGGGTGGAGCGGTAGTTCTGTTCCAGCAGGATCACCGCGGCGTTCGGGAAGTCCTCCTCGAACTCCACGATATTGCGGATGTTCGCCCCGCGGAAGGCGTAGATCGACTGGTCCGCGTCGCCAACCACGCACAGCTCCGCCGGTGGGACGGCGCCCGAGGCCCAGGTATCCGACCCGGCCGCTGGCTCCTCTGACTCCACCGGCGCGGACCCGGCACCGAAGTACGCCGGCTGACCGACGAGCTCGCGCACCAAAACGTACTGCGCGTGGTTGGTGTCCTGGTACTCGTCCACGAGCACATGTCGGAAGCGGCGCCGGTAGTGCTCAGCGACGTCGGGGAACGCCTGGAGGAGGTTCACCGTCGTCATGATCAGATCGTCGAAGTCGAGGGCGTTGGCCTGAGCCAGCCGCTGCTGATAAGCGGCGTAGACCTCGGCGACGGTCCGCTCGAGGTGGTTCGTGGCCCGGTCCCGTGCGGCCTCCCAGTCGATCAGTTCGTTCTTCAGGTTGCTGATCTGTGCCGCCAGACCTCGGGCGGGATGCCGCTTGGGATCAAGATCGAGGTCGCGGGTGACCAGAGTGATCAGACGCTGCGCGTCGGCGGCGTCGTAGATGGAGAAGGTCGAGCTGAACCCGAGACTCTTCGCCTCGGACCTCAGGATGCGCACGCAGGCCGAGTGGAAGGTGCTCACCCACATCGCCCGCGCCCGAGAACCGACCAGTGCCGAGACCCGTTCGCGCATCTCGCTGGCGGCCTTGTTGGTGAACGTGATCGCCAGAATCTCCCCCGGCCGGACCCCCCGGGCAGCCAGCAGGTACGCGATACGGTGGGTCAGCACCCGCGTCTTGCCGGACCCCGCGCCCGCGACGACAAGCAGGGGTGCTCCGATGTGCACCACCGCCGCCCGCTGCTGCAGGTTGAGCCCGTCGAGCAGAACCTCGGCATCCAGGCGCGGCGAGGAGGAGTCACCGGGCCCGTCCCCGCCCACCGGCGGCGCCAGCACCGCTGGGCCGAACAGGTCGTAGGGCACGTGCGCACCGCCGTGGACATCCGTCCCGACCGACCCGGCGATGCCGGATCCGCCGCCGTGGGAATCGCCGAAAAAGCCGCTCATGGGACTCCGATCGTACGTTCGACGTCGAGCGGGTCGGACCGCGGCATGCCCGGATCGTACCCGACGACCCGGTTCGCGGTGTGGTTCGCGGTGTGGTTCGCGAGATGCACCGACAGCCCCACCCGGCCGCGGTCCTCGCGCGTCCGTGCCACCACATGACCATCACGCGTCCACGCCCAGTGGTCGTCGACCCGCGTGCTGACCAGCCTATTGTCCGTCGTTCCCGCCCCGCCCCGCGCGCGAGGGCGGGGCGTCGATGGCCGTGGTCCGCGTCAACGCCCGGCCCACCGGCGGTCACGCGGTCAGGCGGTCACGCGGTGCTCGACGCGCTCGGCGGGATGGCCGCGAGCGCCTTCACCCTGCTGGCCACCCCCGGGTCGATGTTGCCGCCCGACAGGATCGCCACCGTCGGGCCCTGCGCGAGATCACCTTGACGCAACAAGGCCGCAACCCCCGCGGCGCCGGCCGGTTCCACCTGGTGGCCGGCCCGGTGCAGCAACACCATCGCCTCCCAGAACGCTGCCTCATCGACCGTGACGATCTCGTCCACCAGGCGTGCGGCAAGGGCGAAGGTCAGAACCCCGGGAGCGTTCACCGCCATACCGTCGGCGATCGTGGTCGACGCCGAGACCACCCGTGACGAACGTGGCGCCGTCGGCTGTTCGGACGTCCGGCTGCCCGGAATCGTCCCGGCTTCCCACAGTGTTCCGGCACCAGGCGTCACCACCCCACCGGGGGGCACCGGGAGCCGCCGGCCAGCCCGCAGCGACGCGGCGAACGCCGACGACAGCACGGACTGCACACCGACCACTCGCACATCGGGGCGCCGGGACCGCACCGCCGCAGCCAGCCCGCTGATCAGTCCTCCGCCGCCCACCCCGACCAGAACGGTGCCGAGATCGGGCACCTGATCGAGCAACTCCAAGCCGATCGTGCCCTGCCCGGCCACCACCGTCGGGTCGTCGAATGGGTGGACCAGCAGCCGGTCTCCCCGGGCGGCGAAGGCGGCGGCCGCCGCGAGCGCCGCTTCCACCCCCCCGGGTATCTTCTCGACCCGGGCGCCCCACCGGCGCGTCCGCGCCACTTTGACCGGATTGGCCCCCACCGGCACGAAGATCGTCGCCTCGACGCCGAAGGTCGCGGCCGCGAAGGCCACTCCCTGGGCGTGGTTACCGGCACTGGCCGCCACCACCCCCCGGGCCCGCGTCGCCGGATCCGCGGTGGCCACCCGGTGGTAGGCACCCCGAAGCTTGAACGAACCGGTGTGCTGCTCGTGCTCACACTTGAGCCAGACGGGCGCACCGATCGCCGCCGACAGGCCGAGATCCCGGACGACTCTGGTCTGTCGTGCCACCCCGGCAAGGACGCGGGCCGCGGCGCGGATGTCCGACGCCCAGAGTTCGGCGTCCGGGGCTACCGATCGGTCGTCTGCGGCTGCTGCGGTCATGGAGCATCTCCCGGCGGCTGAGCGGCCACCCCACCATGACCGCGGCAACAAAAAAGCCCCCCACCAGGACAAGGCGGAAGGGCGAGGCGCAGACCCGATGACCGGTCGCGCGCCTAGGTAATGGCCATCTCGTGCGGGGTCACGTCATCCAGGGTGCTCCGGTCCCGCCCGGACGTCAAACGTGCCCGTCGGCGGGGGTCGCCCGACGGGCACGCGCTCCGATCCGGGATCGTCACTCCCACTCAATCGTGCCGGGGGGCTTGGAGGTGATGTCGTACACCACCCGGTTGACCTGCGGCACCTCGTTGACCACCCGGTTCGAGATGCGTTCCAGCAGGCCGTAGGGTAGCCGGGCCCAGTCGGCGGTCATCGCGTCCTCGCTGGTGACCGCGCGCAGGACGATCGGGAAGCCGTACGTACGCTCGTCACCCTGGACGCCTACCGACCGCACGTCGGCGAGCAGCACCGCGAAGACCTGCCAGATCTCGCGGTCCAGGCCGGCCTTGCGAATCTCCTCCCGGATCACCGCGTCGGCCGCCCGCACCACGTCGAGCCGCTCGGGCGTGACCTCGCCGATGATGCGGACGGCGAGGCCCGGGCCCGGGAACGGCTGGCGCCAGACGATCTCCTCGGGCAGCCCGAGCTCCTCGCCGAGCCGACGGACCTCGTCCTTGAACAGGGTCCGAAGCGGCTCGACCAGACCGAACCGCAGGTCCTCGGGCAGTCCGCCGACGTTGTGATGAGACTTGATCTTCGCGGCCGTCGGCGAACCGGATTCGATCACATCAGGATACAATGTCCCCTGCACGAGAAAGTCGATCGTCGCGCCCTCCGCCTCCGCCCGGGCCTCCAGTTCGCGGGCGGACTCCTCGAAGACCCGGATGAACTCGCGGCCGATAATCTTCCTCTTCCGTTCCGGATCGGTCACTCCGGACAGCGCGGCGGCAAACCGGTCGGCCGCCTTGACATGGACCAGATCCACACCGGTGGTCGCGACGAAATCGCGTTCGACCTGTTCCGCCTCGCCGGCCCGCAGCAAACCATGATCGACGAAGACGCAGGTGAGCGCGTCTCCCACCGCCCGGTGCACGAGCGCGGCAGCGACCGCGGAGTCCACCCCGCCGGACAGGCCGCAGATCAACCGTCCGGTCCCGACCTGGGCCCGGACGGCCGCGACAGCCTCGTCAACAATGTTGATCATTGTCCAGGTGGGCCGGCAGCCCGCGCCCACGAACAGGAAGTGCCGCAGCACGTCCATGCCTCGCTCGCTGTGGACCACCTCTGGGTGGAACTGCACGCCGTAGAGACGACGCGCGGGGTCCTCAAAGGCGGCGACCGGGGCCGACGGTGTGGAAGCCGTCACCCGGAAGCCGGGCGGCGCGGCGGTCACCGAGTCGCCATGCGACATCCAGACCTGCTGGACAACGGGCAGACCGTCGAAGAGAACCCCGGGACCCGACACCGACAGACGAGTTGCTCCGTACTCGGCGGTTCCCGTGCGCGCGACGGCGCCGTCAAGCGCCTGAGCCATGACCTGATGGCCATAGCAGATACCGAGAATAGGCACTCCGGTAGCGAACAACGCAGGATCCACCCGGGGCGCGCCAGGCGAGTAGACGGACTTCGGGCCGCCAGAAAGGATCAGTGCGGACGGACGCCGGGCGAGGATCTCGTCCACCGACATATCCCACGGGACGATCTCCGAATACACATGACATTCGCGTATGCGCCGGGCGATCAGTTGGGCATACTGGGCACCGAAATCGATCACCAGCACGGTGTCATAGCCCGGATGCCCCACCGCGGACGGGCCGGTGGGGCCGTCCGCCGGGGACCGCGGAACATCCCGAACCGCGCCGGTATCCGTCGGCTCCGCACCGCGACCAGCACTGCTACGCTGCAACTCACTCACCCCGCAAGCCTACGGACACGACGACCCCACCGGTCCGCCCAGGCGCCCAACCATCTCCCACGGCCTTCACCGGAACAGACGAAGCACGCCGGACGCCGCCACAAAGGCGGTAAGGGCTCATGTCGGAGATGTCTAGGATGCCGAGTTTGCGTCTTCAGCCGGGTTCACTCACCCCGACAATCGCTTCGATCATCAGTGACGCCCGATGTCGGGCTTCCCCGGCCTTCCCCGGCGGTTACGGTAGTGGTGACTCCGCGCGCAGTAGCGACAACTGACGTGCAGCCACCAAGGCGCTTACGGTGGGCGCCTTTCGGATGCCGACTTCGTACCGCTATGGTGCCTGACAAGGGACATCCGGGCCCGATACCGAGCCATCCTGGTACGACCTGTTCCGGGAGGCTGGCGGAGAGGTTGCGAAGGTACGTGCGCAGACAACCGATGGCCAGCAGCACGGGCATCGCCGCAGACTCGGAGCCGACAGTGGCGCCGGGTTCGCCCGTGGACGCCGAAGACGGCGGGCAGCGCGATGGTCGATTCGCCGCGCCACCGAACCCAGCCGGGTCGGGACTGGCGCGCCTTCACCGCGCCGCCGCCAACCCCACCAACTGGCGGGTACGCACCAAGCTGATCGCGATTCTGGCCGTGCCTGTCATCGCGATCCTCGCCTACTCGTCCATCGAGGCGGGTACGGTGCTGACGAGCACGCGGGACGTCAACCGGATGTCCGACCTGACCGAGATCAGCCGCTCGGCGTCCGGGCTGGTCCACGCCCTGCAGGCCGAGCGCACCTACAGCACCGGATTCATCGCCAGCGGTCCCGTCGGCGCCCGGGACGGGAGCACGATTCCCACCCGCCGGGCGGCGGTCGATGAAGCTTACAAGGCGTACAAGTCAGCTGCCAGCGAGCGGCGAGGATCCTTCGGCAGCGAGGTACGCCGCGCCCTCGACGACATCAGCAGCCGGATGGACACGCTGCCCGCCAAGCGGCAGACGATCGAAAGGCTGATCGACAGGAAGGCGGTCGAGACCGCCTTTCAGCCGATCATCAACTCGCTGATCAACCTGATCCGGCTGATCCCGCAGGGAAATGACGACCAGGAGCTCAACGCCGGGGTCAACACGGCCTACTTCTTGATGTCCGGGACGGAGCTTCTCGCCGAGGAGCAGGCACTTATCCACGGCCTGCTCACCCGCAACGGGAACCATGTCCTCACGGCAGACGACTATCGCGAGTTCCTGTCGGCCGAGACCCAGCGGGGCCGCCAGCGCAACGATCTCGAGAACGTCGCTCTACCGGACCAGCTCGCGGTCTACGAACCGACGATCGACACCGAGACCAACGGGGACATCCGCAACACCCAGAATTATGTCGAAGAAATTCTGAATGCGCCCATCGGTCAGCCGCTGACCGCGCTGGAAGCCGAGAAATGGGACCAGGCGACCCAGCAGACCATCGACACCGGTACGGAGGCCGTCGACAAGCTCTTGGGCCTCGTCGACGCCCGCATAGGCACCCTGCGGGGCAACATCCAGCGCCACGCGCTGCTGTCCGGTCTACTGATCGTGCTCATCCTGGCCCTCGCCCTGCTCGCCGCACTGGTCGTCGCGCGCTCGCTGGTCCGCCCCCTGCTGGCGCTGCGGACCGCCGCGCTGGACATCGCCGATCACCGGCTTCCCGAGGCCGTCCGTCGGTTGCGCGATTCCACCGAGCTGGACATCGACGACTCGATCGAACCGGTCGGTATCGACACTGACGAGGAGGTCGGCGAAGTCGCGCGGGCTTTCGACGAGGTTCACCGGGAGGCGATCCGGCTGGCCTCCGAACAGGCGTCGCTGCGGAACAACGTCAACGCGATGTTCGTGAACCTCTCCCGGCGCAGTCAGGGACTGGTCGAACGGCAGCTGCGTCTCATCGACGAGCTGGAGAACCGCGAGCAGGATCCGGACCAGTTGTCCAACCTGTTCAAGCTGGATCACCTCGCCACCCGTATGCGGCGGAACAACGAAAGCCTGCTCGTCCTCGCCGGCACGGACACCGCTCGGCGCTGGACACACCCCGTCCCGCTGAACGAGGTCGTACTGGCGGCCATCTCCGAGGTGGAGCAGTACACCAGGGTCAAGCAGACGTCGGCCGCCGCGGTGTCCATCGCCGGCAACGGTGTCAGCGACGTCGTCCACCTGGTCGCCGAGCTCCTCGAGAACGCCACCTCGTACTCGCCGCCGGCCACCAGCGTCCTCGTCACCAGCCGCTCGCTCGGTCCGGGGGCCGGGGCGATGATCGAGATCGAGGACCAGGGCATCGGCATGCCGGCCAAGGAACTCGAACGGGTCAACGACCGACTGGCGAACCCGCCGGTGGTCGACGTGTCGGTGTCACGGACCATGGGCCTGTTCGCGGTCGGTCGGCTGGCCAGCCGCCACGGCATCCACGTCCAGCTGCGCGAATCCGCCTCCGGAGGTATCACCGCTGTCGTCCGGCTGCCCGCCAAGCTGGTGACCGGAGACGGCCGGGCCGGCACGGGACCGGGCCGGCCCACCGCGCCGACGCTAGGAACCCGCGCCGGCGACGCGCCGGCCATCCCCGGTTCCCCGACCGGACCGCGTGCACCGGAGCGGCCGGAGCGCACCGGCTCGGGAACTCCCGAACCGGTGGGCGGCAGGGTCGCGCCGACGAACGGCACCGGGGCCAACGGGCACCGGACCGCAGGTGAACCCGCCGGACCGGAAAGCCTTTTCGACGACTCCAGTGGGCCCCGGCGGTTTCCCAACACCAGGCCGTTCCCGCTCACCGGGCCGCTGGCCGCCGCTCAGCTCGGGTCCGACCGAACGGGTTCGCTGCCCACCGCGGATAATCGCGACTTCGGGCCGGACGACTTCACCCCCGGCCTCGACAGCGGCACCGAGCGCGACAGCGAGGCGGATAGCACCGGCGCCGCTCCGCCGACCCTGCCGCACGATCTACTCGGGCGGGGAGGAAACGACGGGGACTACCCGGTCCCGGGAGCCCGGGACCGGGACCGGCCCGGCCCCGGTGGGCAGGACGGTCCCCGTGACCCACGGGAGCTCGACGACCGGGAACTCAACGACCGGGAACTCGACCTCGATGTCCTTCGCGGCCGCGGCGGCACCGCTCCCGGTGGCCGGCTCGACCCGGCCACCGACGCCGAACCGCCCCCCGACGTCGTACCGGACACCCAGACCATCGACCGGCGCGGATTCGGACGACGGGATGATCTGGTCACGGACGAGACGAGACCGGTGTCGTTCGGGGACAACCGCTGGGGGACCAAACCACGTCCCGGCGGCACCACCGGGCCCGGTCGGACCGAGCAGCCCGACACCGCCCCGGCACCGCCCGGCCCGAGACCGCCCGGCCAGACCCGGCCCGAGGCCGGTGAGCGGACCCCGCCGGCCGAGGAGCCGACCCCCGGGGCCGGCAGTGTGTTCGCCCGCTCCGAGAACCGGCCCGTTCCGCAGGAACGATCGGAGCCCATGGAGTCCACCGGTCCCCGCGACCGGCCGGCGTCGGCGCTCGGGTCCCGGCGGTTCCGCGATACCGGGGCGACGGAGGCGATCTCCGGCGAGGACACCGGCGAACAGACCACGGCGGACCGGGACACCGACGACATCGAGACGTCGCCGATCTTCGACTCCGTGTCGGCGTGGTTCCAGCGACGTCCGCCGTCCAGTCGGGCGCCCGCCCAGCATTCGACGGCGGCCGCGGCGGCCCACCTCACCGGGCCGGATGCCGGTACGGCGGCGCCACCGGCCCGTTCCCCGGTCCGTCCGGGGCTCGGTGGGGCCTTCGGGCAACGCGGCCCCGCCCGCTCCGGAGTCGATCCGCTCACGGGTACCCGGACACCGGCGCGGGAGGAGCCCGCGGCGGACGCGCCGTCGGCGGCTCCGCCCGTCCCGGCCTTCGCGGCCCAGCATCAGACGGCCCTGCGTCAGACGGCCCCGCACCATCAGACGGCAGGGCAGTACCAGCCAACACAGCACCAGGCAACGCCCCAGCAGACCCCGTCCCGGGAGAACTGGACATCTCCCGGGGACGCCGGCTGGCAGGCGGCCGAGTTGTTGCGTCAACCGAGCACAGGCGGCGTGACGCGGTCGGGCCTACCGGTGCGAGTTCCCATGACCCATCTCGTGCCCGGCAGCGCCGAACCCGCGCCCCGCCGGCGTCCCGCCGACACCTCGGCCAGATCTCCTGAGGCTGTAGGAGGCCGGCTTGCCAGCTTCTACCAGGGCGTACGGCAGGGACGTGATGTCGGAGTCGACACCGCGAGGAATCCTCGACGTGACGCGCAGGAGGAACGGTGACACCCGTGAGTTCTGAAGCCCAGAACCTCAACTGGTTGATCAACAATTTTGTCGATCGAGTCCCGGGTGCCGCCCACACCGTCGTGGTGTCCGCAGACGGCCTGCTACTCGCCGTCTCCGACGGCTTCCCCCGGGATCGCGCCGACCAGCTCGCCGCAGTGGCCTCGGGACTGGTGAGCCTGACCCAGGGCGCCGCCCGCGTCTTCGAGGCGGGCGGCGTCACCCAGACGGTCGTGGAGATGGAGCACGGCTTTCTCTTCATCATGGCAATCAGTGACGGCGCGAGCATGGCAGTGCTCGCGGCACCATCCTGCGACATCGGTCTGGTCGGCTATGAGATGGCCCTGCTGGTCAGCCGGGCGAAGGACGTCCTGACCCCGGCGTTGCGCGCCGAGCTGCAGGGAACCCTTCCGCGGTGACCGGACGGCAACACAGGGAGTCAGGGTGAGTATCGATCCCGAGGGCACGCCCGGGCCGGTCGTCCGTCCGTATGCGATGACCGGTGGGCGCACTCGGTCGCGCTATGAACTCGCCATCGAGGCACTCGTCTTCACGACGCCTCTCGGCGAGGAACGAGCGATCGGCCTCAACCTGGAGCAACAGACCATCGCCGCCATGTGCCGGCAGGTGCGATCCATCGCGGAGATCGCCGCTGGCCTCCGGGTGCCCCTCGGGGTGGCCCGCGTGCTGGTAGGCGACATGGCGGACGAAGGCTTCGTCCGCGTCCACCAGCAGCCTGACCGCGACGAGGCACCGGATCTCGCGTTGCTCGAAAGGGTTCTCAGTGGCCTTCGAAAGCTCTGACAACAGGCGGGTCAACTCCGCCGTCGCCACGACCTCGGTTAAGATCGTAGTAGCGGGCGGGTTCGGCGCCGGAAAAACCACATTCGTGGGTTCGGTGTCCGAGATCGTCCCGCTGCGCACCGAGGCCGTCATGACCGAGGCGGGAGCCCACATCGACGACCTCACCCACCTGATGGACAAGACCACCACCACGGTCGCCATGGACTTCGGCCGAGTCTCGCTGGACGAGGATCTGATCCTGTACTTGTTCGGCACCCCCGGGCAGTACCGCTTCTGGTTCATGTGGGACGACATCGTGCGGGGAGCCATCGGTGCGATCGTGCTCGCCGACACCCGCCGACTGGCCGACTGCTTCGCCGCGGTCGACTACTTCGAGCAGCGGCAGTTGCCCTTCGTGATTGGCGTCAACTGCTTCGACGGGATTCTGCGGCACTCGATCGAGGACGTCCGGGAAGCACTGCAGATCAGCCCGGCCGTTCCCGTCATCACCTGCGACGCCCGCAACCGCGACTCCACCAAGAGCGCACTGATCGCGGTGGTCGAGCACACGATGTCGCGGGCAACCGCACGGACCTGAGGTGATCCCGCCCGGGGCGGCCGGTGCCAGTCGCCCCGGGCAAACGAGCCGACCCGAGCTCAGACGGGCGAGGGAACTTTGCGGAGTTCGGCCTCCAGCGGGACCTTGGTGTTACCCGCGTTGTTGACGATCTTGAGGTTGAAATCGTTCGCCTGCTGGTTCTGGTTCCACTGACCACCGACGAGGGCGATGCGGGCCACGTTCTTCGGGACGTTGGGCTGAGCTCCGAACGCCACGGGTCCGACAATGGTCTGGGCGTCGACGTCGCGGATGGCCGTGGCGACGGCTTCCCGACTGTCGAGGGAGTCGACGTTGCTCAGCGCCTTGACGGCGACCTCGAACAGGGCGTACGAAAATCCCAGGGTCTGGGTCCACCCCTGACCGCGGGCGCTGGTGAAGTCGTTGGCCAACTCCAGGGACGTCTTGTTCGTCAGCGAGCTACGGAAGGGATGCGCCGGTGACCACGCCACCTCGGTGGTAAGACCGTCACCACCGGTACCGAGGCCACGCACATCCTCCTGGAAGTAGATCGCCTTGGAGATCGTCAGGGCGTTCGGCGAGTAACCGGAGGCCCTGGTCTCCTTCCGGAAGGTGGCGAAGTCCGCGGCCCGGGACACGCCGACGACGGCCTGCACCCCGTTCTTCTTGAATTCATCGATATAGGTCTTGAATGAGGGCGCCCCGGTTGAGTAGCCGGCTGACATCGGCGACGTCAGCCGGAGATTGTTGTAGTTGCGGATGGTGGGAATTCCGAAGTCCGGGTCGGCGAACGCGCGGCCGTCGTCGTCGTCCGGATACATGAGCCCCACCTTGGTGATCCCGAGCTGGCTCCACATCGCGACGTAAGTCGCCACCAGGTCCTCCATGCCCCAGAAAAAGTGGTAGGTCCAGCGGAAGGGCATATCGACGTTGCCGCCCCGGCCATTCCACCAGGCCTGCCACGGGGCGATTGTGGAGATACAGGGAACCTGGTTGATCTCGCACTGGTCCGCGACAGGAATGGCGGTGTCGGAGGTGCCACCGACCAGCACGATGTCGACCTTGTCCTTGAAGATCAGGTCGGTTGTCGCGGTCCCGGCGCCATGGCGGTCCGACTCGGAGTCCCGGACGAAGATCTCGACGGGATAGGTGCGGTTCCCCACCTTCACGCCGTCGGCCAGGATCGTGCGCATCGTCTGCAGCACATACGAGTCGACCACGCTGTAACTGCGGAACGCCCCCGTCCGGGACGTCACATAGCCGAGACGTACCTTGCGCGTCGCGCTAGCCGAGGAGGATGAACCCCCGCACGCGGCCAACAGCCCGGCGGCCGGTGCCGCGACCGCCGCGGTCCCGGCCCAGCGAAGCAGGCCGCGCCGGTTAACGGCCCGTCGGCCGCTCTCCCGGGGAGCGGGGACGCCCCCGTCCGCACCGCCAGCCACATCCGTCCTGCCAGCGGCGGGACACCGTCCGCCACCCTCACTACGGTCAGACCTGAGCATGGCACCTGATCCTGCCCCACGCCACCCTGAATCCGACAGCCGGGGTCGGAACTCGGCAGATCCCGGGCGACCAGGGGCGCCTTAGATCCGACATATCGGTGTTTCACTTACCGTCAGCATGGGGATGGATCTTCTCAGTTCACCCCGCAGTATCGGTGCGGCGCACTGCCACTCGCGGTGAGTTCCAGCGTGCCCTGCGCCTTGTCGCGGATTCCGGCCCCGGGCTTGGCGATGTGCACCCCGGAAAGATCCTTCAGTGGCCCGCCGGTGAACTTCACGTTGCCGATCACATTCCCGCCGTCATTACCGGCCACCGGCGTGATCGTGTACTGACCGGCGGTGCCGCCCCAACTGTAGGCACCGGCGGTCCGTTCGACCACGAGCACACCGACGACATTGTCGGACAGCTTCAGGGGATTCGTCCCGGTAACAAGCCGGCATTCCCAGCTGCCATCAATCATCGCCTTGCCATTGATCGCGTCCGGGCTGGTCGTGGTGGGCGTCGGCAAGCCGATGGGGGGAGCCGGCGAAACCGACGGCGCGCTCTTGCCGTCGCCATCGCCGCGCAGGAGTGCATAGCCGCCAACCGCGAGCAACGCGAGGAGCAACGCAACGGCCAAAGGACCGATCCAACCCTGATGAAGCCAGGCGAGGCGATCCTCGCCGGAGAGGTCCTCGTCGTCCGGCTCATCCCGGGCATCCCCCGGTTCCCGCAGCCCCACCGCGCGGGCATCACGTCCGGAGGCCCGCCGCCCAGGCCCGGAATGGCCGCCGGCCTCGGCGCCCTCCTCATGCCGGCCAGCATGCCCACGGCTCCTGGCGCCGGTTCCGCCAGCGCGACCGGCCCGGTCCGCGGTGCCACGCCGGCGCTCGCCGCCGTTCGCCGCACCCCGCTCACCCGATCGCGTCGATCCGGATGACCGGATGGGCTGAGGAGCCGAGACCGGTTGGAGATTGTTGGTGTCGGTCACCGGATTCGGGGTGCGGCGGCGGTCGGCAGGCACACTGCGACCACTCGGTTTGCGCACCGACCGGGAGGGCTGCCAGCCGCTGTCGTCATCCGGCGCGGGGCCGGCACCTCTGGCCTTTCCCGATCCCCGCCGGGGCACCAGGGACGTCCTCTCCGAGGGAGACTCGGGTCGGCGCCCCACCGGCGGCAACGGAGTTCCGACCAGGCCACGCGCACCGGTCCCGGCCGGCGGCGCGGAGGCGTCTGGCCGATACAGCGGACGAGCGGTCGTCATCGTCTCCTCGACCCGAGGTACAGCCAGGTCGGCGGGCCGACCGCTGGCCCGCGACGCATCGGCGCCGGCCTCGGGAGCCGCCCGCCGCTCCGGGGCCGCGAGCGCCCGGCCGCGGGCCGGAGCGGGCAGCCCGTTCTGGCCGGGCAACCGGTCAGTCGGACCGGCCAACGAGTCCCTCGGTCCAGATGCCCGATTCGCCGGCATCCTCCAGTCGCTCCCCGTCGCAGTCTCCACCGACGATCGTCGCCGGGCCACCGGGAGCGGTCCGGAGAGCGGGTCCTCACGGCCGGGGACCAGTCCGGCGATCCCGTTGGGCCCGTTGGGCGGGAGAGGACGGACGACGTCTTCGGTGCCGGACAGGGGAGTCCGCCAGCCTGCGAGATCCGCTCCGCCGTCGCGGGGGTCCCGCGGACGATCCTGGCGGGAGCGCAGACGGTCCTGGCGGGAGTGTGGGGGCAGTCCCCCGGAACCGCCGTTGCCCCCAGAACCGCCGTTCGGGCCCCTTCTTCCCGGACCCGGGTCCCTGCCGGGACGACTCGACGCCGATCCCGGCAGATAGGCTGCCGCGCCCCCGAATCCGCGGGGCGGAGTTGATGAGGTCGCGCCCGGACCGGCGGATCCACCGCCACCGGGACGGACCCCGCCGGCCTCCCGGTTCAGGGGGCCCGGGCCCGGTGCGGGCGCGCCCGCACCGGGCAGTTGAACGCGGGGCGAGCTGTGCCCGTTCCAAGGATCCGTCGAGGAGTATGCGGTTCGGGGCCCGGCATCGGGCGGCGGTGCGGCGGCGGTCACGCCAAAGCTCCCGGGCACCACCGGGAAGGCCGGGCCGGTGACCCGGCTCGGGGTGCCCGACTGGCCCGGAGCTCTCCTGAGGTCCGCCGACGATGTGGGAACAGCCCGGGACGGTGGCGCGGGAACCGGTCGGGCGGAGATCGGAAACCCGCCGGTGAACGGGTCTGCGGAAGCGCCACCCCCCGATCTCGTCCCGGAGGTGGTCCCCGCCGCCCCGCCGGCCCGTGGGGAACGGCCCATCTGCACCGGTCCCGACGGCGGACCGGTCGGGACCGGATAGGCCTCTCGAGCGGGCCCGCCCACCTGCAGGTCGGGCGGCCTCGCAGCCGTCCTGGACGCCGCGGGCGGTGGCGGGGACGCCGAGGGGAGGTAGGACGTCGGCCGGGACGCGGTCGGTGGCGGACCGGCGGAAACCCGAGGACCCCTGGGAACAGGAGGAACAGGAGGAGCCACCGGAGCGGCGGATGACACCGCCGGGGTAGACGGGCCAGCGGGAGCGGGGGGGGTCACCGAGATGCCCGGCGGGCGTCCACCGGCGGGTCCCGGCGCCGGACCGTCCCAGGTGGTGGTCACGTCGAAGGGATCGGCGGGACGCGCACCGCCGCCTGCCGGCGGCATGGCCGGTCCCGGTCTCGGCGCCGGCTCACGCCGGGGCCAGGGAGTCGAATCCCAGGACGTGGGCGCGGGCTCACGGGAGACAGGACGGGCTGCCTGCTCGCCCACCCGCTCCACCGCGAAGAAATCGTCGTCACGACGGGAGGCAGCCGGGCGCCCCGTGGCACCGTCGCGGTCGGTGTCGTAGGTCGTCACAGAACTGTCACCCGCCTCCGGGCGCGGGCGCCGGACGTCGGCGACGTTATCCCGGATTCAGGCATCATGGCCACTGAACCGCTGTATTTGATCATAGGGCGGCATCTCCTGCCCCCCTGGTCAGCACGATGCGGGCAGTCATCGCGTGGACGTGCGTCGGGTAAATGTGTGATCTGGCCACGCCACCGGGTCCCCCGCCCGGGCGGACGAATGCACGTGGGGCAGCCTCGCTCCGGGAGGAGCGGTCTCGGGATGTGTCCCGGAGAACCGCACCGCCATGACCGCCCGTTGATACGTGAAGGACATCTTATCACATCACCGACGAAAAAGCAATAGCACTCTCGTCCGTCGTCCCGCAGCCCATCTAGGCATGTGATAATAGTTCTGTCAACCCACTGTACACCGGTAATCGTCATCGTTTGTCACGGCAGGCGGCATAGATCTCCCGCACGATGCGCTGCGACGACTCGGACTGGACGTTGTCGCTGAACCGCTGGTACTCCTCCTGGGTGTAGTCGGCTTCCAGCTTCTCCAGCGTGCAGGTGCAATAGCCTTCGTTACCGTTGCTGACGTCGAGGCACGAGCTGAGATATGCCCGACGGACCTCCGGGGAGTAACGGCCCTTCCCCACCGCGGCCGGCCCGGCCGCGGTCCCGGAGCCCGATCCACCGCCGCCGAGGGCGAGGAATCCGATGACGCCGAGCCCGAGGCAGACGAGAACGACGGCGGCGCCGATCAGCAGCGGCGGACGGTCGCGCACGTGCTGGACGAGCGCGGTGACCCGTGCCGGCAGCCCGCCGGCCTCGGCACGCCGGGCCGCCGCCCGGCGCCGAGCCGTCGCCCCGCGCCGGGAGGTGGGCCCGGACGGTGCCCATCCACTGTCGTGCTCGTCGAACGACCCGGCATACGGCTCCGGCCCGCCGTCCGGATCGCCGTCCCACCGCGGTGTGCCGTCCGCCGCACCACCGGTGGACGGGGCGTACGTCGCCGCCATGCCCCCGACACGCCGGATCTCGCCAGTCGAGTCGCCGTCGCCCCAGGTCGTCTGCGCTGCGGCCGGCCCTGCGGGCGCAGCCACCGGATCGACGGGATCCGCCGCACCCGCGCGGCGGGCCGGACCGGTCAGATCGCCCCACTCCGACGGCCCGCGCGGTGCAATGACGTCCGCGGCCGGTTCCCCCCACCGGCCGCGCTGGCCGGTGGGGCCGTAGGGTGCCAGCCCCTGTGTGTCCGGCGCTGATGGCGTGGCCACCGGGCCGCTCAGGGGGCGGGGTGAATCGGTGAGCGCCCCGCCCCAGCTCGGCGGTGCCGGAGCCGCTTCCACGGCGCTGGGCCCGGAATCGGGCGACGAGCCGGCAGCGCCGGGCCGCCCACCGAACGAACCGCCCTGCGCTCCTACATCGGACCCGGCCCGACCGGATCCAGGCTCCCCGACCGGACCGGCACCGAAGGCGGGCCCACCGGGATGGTTACCGAATCGCGCCAAGGCCGACGGACCGGCCGGCGGCGCTGCCGATGACGGCTGCCAGGTCTGGGCGGCCTCGTCCCAGACATAGGCACCGTCATCGCTGACCCAACGGCCGTGCTCGTCGAGACGCATCTGTCGTCCTTCATGCCGGAGACGGACCGCTTCCAGGGTGCCATGTCGGGTAAGAGCCCGGATCGACCGGGTACCGCCGGTGGTTGGCACACCACGGGCACGCCCGTCGGGCTCGCGCACCAGCGAGCGATACCTCACGCGACGGCTACCGCCTCGCAGGACGCCCGACGACCACGCATGACGTGCATCGTCGGTCACGGACTGGCAGTCACCATGATCTCCGCCTTCTGGAACTCCTTCAAAGTTGCGTATCCCGTCGTCGCCATTGCCGTGCGCAGGCCGCCGGCCAGGTTGAGGACACCGGTGCTGGTCGCCATGCCCGGACCGGTCACGATCTGCGCGAGCATCCCGGTCGGGGCCACCGGCGACCAGCGTCCCCGCGGCAGGTCGGAGTGCAGCACGTCCATCGGCCAGACCCCGCCCTGGCCCGGGGCCTCCCCCGCGGCCGCGAGCGCCGCGTCCACCATGACCGCGTCCGCGCCGCAGGCCACCGCCTTCGCGACGTCACCGCCAGTCCGAAGGTCACCATGCGCGACGACGTGGACGTAGCGGCCGCCCGACTCGTCGAGATAACGCATGCGCGCACCGGCCGCGTCCGCGATGGCGGTGGCGAGCGGCACGCCGACCCCGAGCTCGTCCCGGGTACGGTCACCGAAGCCGGACCCGACGCCCACGATGACACCGGCCGCCCCGGTGCGCATGAGGTGCAAGGCGGTGGAGAACGACGCGCACCCGCCGACCAGCACCGGGATGTCCAGCTGCCCGATGAACCGTTTGAGGTTGAGCGGCTCGCTGCGGCGGGACTGATGCTCCGCCGAAACCGCCGTACCGTGGATGACGAGCAGATCGATCCCGGCGGCCAGTACGTGCGGGCACAGGGCCTTGACCTTCTGCGGGCGCAGCGCCGCGGCCACGACCACCCCAGCGTCCCGAAGCTCGGTGAGACGCTGCGCGATCAGCCCCGGCTGGACCGGCGCGGAGTACAACGCGCGCAGCCGATCGGTTGCCGCGTCCGGGCCCTGGGCGGCCCCGATCTTGCTGAGCTCGGCGATGTGGTTCTCCGGCTCCTCGTACCGGGTCCACAGCCCCTCGATGTGCAGAACACCGAGACCACCGAGCCGGCCGAGCGCGATCGCCGACGCGGGTGAGGTCACCGCGTCGGCCGGAGCGGCCACGAGCGGCAGGTCGAACCGGTAGGCGTCGATCTCCCAGGCGAGCGAGACGTCCGCCGGGTCACGGGTCCGACGGGATGGAATGATGCCGACGGCGTCGAGACCATACGCGATCCGCGCGCTCTTGCCGATGCCGATCTCGATCTCTGCCACTGCTGGCGCCTCCTGATTGGGCCGGCAGGCTCGTGCCGACCGGAAAACCGACGTATCTGCTCCACGACTGACCGAACATCCCGGTGACCAGATGACCAGATGACCAGGTGACCGCGCACGAGACGCGACGGCCGTCACCGGCCTGGGGACGGCCCGGCGACGGCCTGGTCGGTCGCGCGGCGCGACGGCGTCAGCGCGCGGAGTTGTAGTTCGGCGCCTCGACGGTCATCTGGATGTCGTGGGGGTGACTCTCGATCAGCCCCGCCGAGGTAATACGGATCAACTGCGCCTCGTCCTGCATCCGCCGGATGGTGGGCGAGCCGGTGTAGCCCATCGCCGCCCGCAGACCGCCGACCAGCTGATGGGCCACGGCCGCCAGTGGACCCCGATAGGGCACCTGGCCCTCGACGCCCTCGGGAACCAGTTTGTCATCGGAAAGCACGTCGTCCTGGAAGTACCGATCCTTCGAGTACGACCGCGCGCTGCCGCGGCTACGCATGGCGCCGAGCGAGCCCATGCCCCGGTAAGCCTTGTACTGCTTGCCGTTGATGAAGATCAACTCTCCTGGGCTCTCGTCGACACCGGCCAGCAGGCTGCCCAGCATGACCGTGTCGGCGCCGACGGCGATGGCCTTCGCGATGTCACCCGAGTACTGCAGGCCGCCGTCTCCGATTACCGGCACACCGTGCTCCCGGGCGACGCGCGATGCCTCGTAGATGGCCGTGACCTGGGGGACGCCGACGCCGCTCACCACCCGGGTGGTACAGATCGAGCCGGGCCCGACCCCGACCTTGATGGCGTCCGCCCCGGCCGCGATCAGCGCCGCCGCACCGGCCCCGGTCGCCACGTTGCCACCGATCACGTCGAGCGGCCGGCCGTCCACCCCGGTCGGCATGTCGGTCTTGATCCGGCGCACCACGTCGGGCACGGCTCGATGATGCCCGTGCGCGGTGTCCACGACGAGGAAGTCGACCCCGGCGGCGACGAGGACCTGGGCGCGCTTGTAGGCGTCCTCCCCCACACCGACGGCGGCGCCGACCATCAGCCGGCCATCGGTGTCCTTGGTGGCGTGCGGGTACTGCTCCCGCTTGGTGAAGTCCTTGACTGTGATCAGACCGCGCAGCCGATCACGCTCGTCCACGATCGGCAGCTTCTCGACCTTGTGGCGGCGGAGCAGGGCGAGCGCGTCCTCCGGCGAGACGCCCACCGGTGCGGTGATCAGCGGCATCGGGGTCATGACGTCCTGCACTCGACGCGAGTAGTCCCGTTCGAAGCGGATGTCCCGGTTCGTCACAATACCGACCAGCCGGCCGTCGGATTCCGTCACCGGGACACCCGAGATCCGGTACCTCGCCATGAGGACGTTCGCGTCCTCCAAGGTGGCGTCGGGCCCGCAGGTCACCGGTGCGGTGATCATCCCGGACTCGGAACGCTTCACCATGTCGACCTGCTGCGCCTGCTCGTCGATCGAGAGGTTGCGATGCAGTACCCCGACCCCGCCCTGGCGCGCCATCGCGATGGCCATGCGGGCCTCGGTCACCGTGTCCATGGCCGACGACACCAACGGCACGGCGAGATCGATGCTCCGCGACAGGCGGGTCGTCGTGTCCGCCTCCGCCGGTACCAGGTCGGAGGCGGCCGGAAGCAGCAGCACGTCGTCGAAGGTCAGCCCGAGCATCGCCAGCTTCGGCGGTACCGCGGCGGCATCGGCCCCCAGCAGGTCGGGACGCGCGCCGACGTGGGTGCCCACCCCGGCCGGCAACGTGAAATCGGTGGCGAGGGGACCGTTCATGGCACCTTCCATTCCGCGTTGACCGAGGCCGCGGACCCAGACCGACGCCGCGGCACGAGCCCCGCCCGCCGTCCTGGAGCGACGGGTCGCGCGCAACGGCGGAAAAGTGTACCTACTACCAGAACCGGGCTACCAGAACCGGGCACCGAGCGGCGGCACAGACTCCATCGTAGAGGTCACCGGCACATATCGGCGGTTCCGGCGTGACCGACATCGCCCGTGACCGACATCGCCATGGATAACATTTTTCTATACCACAGCGCCGCCCACCGGGCCTGATCGGGACCCGCGCGCCCAGCAGAACAGCGGACCGACCGCGACGGACTATGTCCAGAGCGCCGCACATCGGTGCCGAGACTCCGGATCGGGACCACTAAGCAGTCCGGGCAAGCGTAGCGTGGTCGTCGTGAGCGACGAGCCTGTCGACCCCTTCGCGGGCGACCCCGAGGATCCGGCTGCCGAGCTCGCGCGCCTCGACTCCGTTGACGACCTCGACCTGCTCGAACCGCTGTCCTTGCACGAGCGGGAGGAAGTCCTCGCCGAGCTGGGAGACCTCGACGTCTTCCGCACGCTGCTCGAGCCGCGCGGCTACCGCGGCCTTGTCGTCGACTGCGAGGGCTGCGCCGAGCCCCACTTCTTCGACTGGGACCTGCTGGCTGGCAACCTGCGCAACCTTCTCAACGAGGGGCGGACGAGAGTCCACGAGCCGGCGTTCGCGCCGGACCCGTCGTGCTACGTCAGCTGGGATTACGCCCGCGGCTTCGCCGACGGGATCTACGAGGCATCCGCCGCCTCGGAGGCGGACTCGCGCTGAGGCGGACTCGCGTCGCCGCCTGACCGGACACCCGGCCGGGGTGGATGCTGCGCGCCGACGGAGCGCGGCCGGCGGTGGCCACGCTAATTCCCGCTCAGGCCGTGTGACCAGCCGACCACCGGGGTAGGCGTTCAACCGTCAACAAAAGTTCCGCCGGACCTGCGGATCCGGCGCGGTCGGTCAGCCATGACGGAACACGGCGCCGGCCGGAAGTCCCGCGGCCGACTCGGACCCTGATCCGCCTGAGATCCCTGGACATCCAGGGACTTCCCGACCGTGCAACGGCCGGGCGGAACGACCCGTGACGCGGGCTCACCCGGGTGAAATTTCAAGATCACTCAGAGGGTGGCCCGGTACTACGGTGAAGTGGCGGCGCTTGCCGCTCAGGTCGAAAGGGGGCTCAGATCGATGACCGACGTCCGACGACTTCCAGGCCCCGGCGCGGAGAAGTGGGAATGGCAGCTGCACGGGGCGTGCCGTGGTGAGAGCACGGAGCTCTTCTTCCACCCGGAGGGCGAACGGGGGCCGGCCAGAGCCGCCCGTGAGGCCGCGGCCAAGGCGGTCTGCGCCCGCTGCCCAGTCATCCGCGCCTGCGGTGAGTACGCGCTGACCGCCCGGGAGCCCTATGGCGTATGGGGCGGGCTGAGCGAGTCCGAACGGGATGCGATCCTCACCGGCCGCTCCCGGCGGGGGACCACGAGACGCACCCCGGCCCGGCCCGGACTCGCACCGGCCTGCTGAGAGAGGGCGGCCAGGGGCCGATAGGCGGACGGGTCGGGATAGCCGGTCCTGGTCTCCTGGACCACCCACGACGGGTGAGCGACCCGACAGCGACCCGACGCGGCAGCGACCCAACGCGCCGGAGCCCGGTCGATCATCAAGGACCGACCGGGCTCCGGACGTACCGGGGCCCGGGGGCCGGGCCGCACCCGGCGAGGCCCCACGACGCCGATCCGGTCAGAAACCCGGGCCCTGCGGGTGACTGTGCCCGTGCCCGTGGCCGCGGCCGTCCTGGGAAGCGGGCTCCGCCGGCTTCTCGACGACCAGACCCTCGGTGGTGATGAGCAGAGCCGCGATCGAGGCGGCGTTCGCCACCGCCGACCGGGTGACCTTGACCGGGTCGACGACGCCGGCCGCGATCAGATCGGTGTACTCGCCGGTGGCCGCGTTGTACCCACGACCCGGCTCGAGCTCCTTGACCTTGGAGACGATGACCGCGCCCTCCAGACCAGCGTTGCGCGCGATCCACGACAGCGGGGCGTCGAGCGCGGAGCGCACGATCCGTACCCCGGCGAGCTCGTCCCCGGTACGGCCAAGCCCGTCGTCGAGCACGGACGCCACGTGGGTGAGCGCGGAACCGCCGCCGGCGATGATGCCCTCCTCGATGGCCGCGCGGGTGGCCGACACGGCGTCCTCGAGGCGGTGCTTCTTCTCCTTGAGCTCCACCTCGGTGGCGGCGCCGACGCGGATGACCGCGACCCCACCGGCGAGCTTGGCCAACCGCTCCTGCAGCTTCTCGCGGTCCCAGTCGGAGTCGCTGACCTCGATCTCCTGCTTGAGCTGACGCACCCGATCTGCGATCGAGGAGGCCTCGCCAGCCCCGTCGACGATGGTGGTGTTGTCCTTGTCCACCGTGACCCGCCGGGCCCGGCCCAGGTCGGCCAACGTCACCGCATCGAGGGAGAGACCGACCTCCGAGGCCACCACCTGGCCGCCGGTAAGCACGGCAATGTCCTGCAGCAGTGCCTTGCGGCGGTCCCCGAACCCGGGAGCCTTGACCGCGACGACCTGGAAGGTCTTGCGGATCGAGTTCACCACCAGGGTGGACAGGGCCTCGCCCTCGACCTCCTCGGCGATGATCAGCAGCGGCTTGCGCTCCTGGACGACCTGCTCCAGCACGGGCAGGATTTCGTTCAGCGCCGAGATCTTGCCCGGGTAGAGCAGGACGTAGGCGTCCTCAAGCACGGCCTCCTGGGCCTCGGCGTCCGTGACGAAGTACGGCGAGATGTAGCCCTTGTCGAACTGCATGCCCTCGGTCAATTCAAGATCCAGCCCGAGGGTCTGGCTCTCCTCGACCGTGATGACGCCATCCTTGCCGATCTTGTCGATCGCCTCGGCGATCAGTTCCCCGACCTGCGAGTCCTGAGCGGAGATGGCGGCGACCTGGGCGATGGTCTCCTTCGAGTTGACCTCGATGGCCTGCTTCAGCAGGGCCGCGGAGACGGCCTCGACGGCGGCCTCGATGCCCAGCTTCAGCGCCAGTGGGGCGGCCCCCGCGGTCACCTGCTTGAGACCGAAGCGCACCATTTCCTGGGCTAGCACGGTCGCCGTCGTGGTGCCGTCGCCAGCCACGTCGTTGGTCTTGGTGGCGACTTCCTTCGCGAGCTGGGCACCCAGGTTCTCGTAGGGGTCCTCCAGCTCGATCTCGCGCGCGATCGTCACCCCGTCATTGGTGATCGTCGCAGCGCCGTAGTGCTTGTCGATGACGACGTTGCGACCACGCGGGCCGATCGTCACCTTGACCGCGTTGGCCAGGGCGTTCACCCCGTGCTCGAGCGCGCGGCGGGCGTCCTCGTTGAACGTCAGAATCTTCGGCATACCTGGTTGTCCTCCCGACACCGAATACCGGTGGAAAACAGCAGGAGCGCGCCCCGCCGGCGGGCCCGGCGGGAACCGGGCGGCCGCCAGCGGGACGCGCCCCTTGGTGCTACCGGCGAGCGGCCTACTTCTCGATGATCGCGAGAACGTCGCGAGCGGAGAGCACGAGGTACTCCTCGCCCGAGTACTTGACCTCGGTGCCGCCGTACTTGCTGTAGAGCACCACGTCGCCGACCTTGACGTCGAGCGGGACGCGCTTGCCGTCCTCGAACCGACCCGGGCCGACCGCGAGAACGATACCCTCCTGGGGCTTCTCCTTCGCCGTGTCCGGAATCACGATCCCGGACGCGGTGGTCTGCTCCGCGTCGGAGGGCTGCACGACGATACGGTCCTCGAGAGGCTTGATAGCAACCTTGGTGGCGGTCGTCACGATCGACCTCCCCCTTCCTGCGCTGGATGAGAGAGCGACCCTGGCGGCCTGCCGTCGCGGGTGAACAGGCGCCTGTTGTCGCTGGCACTCTCACGTGCCGAGTGCCAACTTAGCACCCGCGCCGCAGACGTCAACCAAGACGGTCGGATCTGACAAGACGGCGGGAATTCAGGTCGTCCCGAGCCGACCCCTGGCCAAGACCCGGCCCCCTTCGCGGCGGCCCGCTCCCACCGGTCGGCGCCCGGCGCCACGGGGCCCATGAGCACATGAGCGCACGGGGACATGGGGCACCATGAGGACATGATCTGGATGTGGGAGGCCAAGGCGGCGGCCGGCCGGGCGGGCGGCCTGCGGGACTGGGCGATCGATGCGCTTGCGGAGCGAGACGGCGAGGTCTACGTCAGCAGCCAACGGGGCGAGGATCTCATCGTCATCATGCTGCGGACGCCGCCCGATGCGGGCACGTCCGCGCAGACTACCGGGGACACCCGCTGCCCGCTGCCGGAACCACCGGCCGAGCTGACGAACGGCGATCCGCGTGCCTGGCGGTTCGAACAGGTCAGGGCTCGGCCCGAGAGGTGATGAGCAACGTCGCCTCGACGCGGTCGAGCAGCTCCGCGTAACCAATGGTGTCGATCTTCCGGACCCGCATCACGTAGGCATCTCCGCCGGAAGGCTGGTAGTAACCGCGACGCAGCCCAATGTCGACAAAACCGAGCCGGCTGTAGAGGGCGCGGGCCGCCTGGTTGTCGGTGCGGACCTCCAGCCCGCAGCTGCGGGCACCCGCCCGCCGGGCGTCACGCAGCAGGGCGATCATCAGACGGGCGCCCACCCCCCGCCCGCGCATCCGGGGCACAACGCCGATCGTCTGGATGTAGGCGCCGTCCTCGGCAAGCGCCAGCCCCGCATAACCGACGATCGCGGACGTGTCGTGCGTCGGGACGCCCTGTGGACGCCACAGCGCCGTCAGGTACCGTCGCTGCTCGCCCTGCGCGAGTTCGGACCAGAACAGCTCGGCCGTCCACGGATCGATGTCGAATACCGTCTGCTCCAGCTCGGCGACCATCGCCACGTGCCACCAGCGCATTGGAACGAGGAGCAGATCCGGCCCATCCGGACCGGTAGGGTGTGATCGCGGCTGCGTCAAACCGTGACCGGCTTCGGTGTATGCGGTTCGGTCGCGTCCGGCCGCCGCAGGTAGAGCGGGACGAGGGGCTGGGGAGCGCGCCCGGCCAGCACGTCGGCCCCGGCGAGACCGACGAGCAGCTCTGGCCGGGGATAGCCGTCGTCCGCCTGGCCTGCGCCGGGCGCGGGCGCCTCCCCGGCCGTGGTACCGGCTGCGGCCGCGGCGAGTTCGACGAAGATCTCCGGGTAGAGCACCGTTCCCGGGCCGACGACGCGGTCGACACCGAGGCCGCGCAGGAACCGGACGACGTCGGCCGGACGGCCAACGGCCGGATCGCCGACCCGCACCCCGTCGCGGTAACAGGCCCAGAAGACCTCGCGCCGACGGGCATCCGTCACGACGGCGACGGAGCCGCCGGTGGCGGCACCGATGGCATCCAGTGAGCACACCCCGTGCACCGGCACGCCCAGTGCGTCAGCGAAGGCGGCGGCGGTCACCATCCCGACCCGCAGACTGGTGAACGGCCCGGGACCGGCGCCCACGACCACGACGTCGAGATCGGTGGGGCGGGCACCCCCCTCGGCGAGCACCGCGCGCATCGACGACGCCAGCAACTCCCCGTGGCGGCGGGCGTCGACGGTGACCATGACCGCTCGCGGCCACACGTGCACCCCGAGCGCGGCGCGCTCGCCACCCGTCCCACTCACCGGCCGCGCGGGGTCGGACGACGTCAGCTCGGCAAGCGCGACCGAGCACGCTGCCGTGGATGTGTCAAGAGCCATCACCAGCACTCGTCCAGACTACGGATCGCCTCGCCGACCACGGCGGGCACCCGCTCCACCACCACGATGCCACCGATGTCACGCCGCGCGCGGCGGGTCGATGCGGGGAGTCTCAACTCACCGGCGCACGTGCGCGCAGCCGTTCGATCCAGCTGGCCCCGGACGGGACGAGGCGGACTATCCGAGTCTCCCCGACCTCGTCGGCACGTGGCCGGGAGATCACGATCTCCAGATGATCCTGCGTGAGACGTTCCACAAGACCGACGCCCCACTCGACCACGGTGACCGAGGTGTCGACGTCGGCGTCGAGGTCGAGATCGTCGACCTCGGCGACCCCACCGAGCCGGTAGGCGTCCACGTGCACGAGGGGAATCCGCCCGTCCGGGTAGATCCGGGCCAGCACGAACGTCGGCGAGGTGACCGTTTCCCGCACGCCCAGCCCGGCCGCGATCCCCTGGGCCAGGACCGTCTTGCCCGCGCCAAGCGGGCCGGAGAGCACGAGCAGGTCCCCGGGTCGCAGCAGGGCGGCCAACCAGGCCCCGAACTCCCGCATGCGCTCCGCCGTGGACACCTCGACCGTGTTCATGTGCCTTCCGTCGTCGCCTCGCTCCGGGGCCCGCGTGGGGAGACGGAGAATGTCTCGGACCGTGCCGACCGACCGGCCCGTGCCGACCCCGACCGACCGGTCCGTCCCGACCGACCGGTCCGTCCCGACCGACCGGTCTGTGCCGGCGCCGACCGGTCGGCCCGTGCCGACCGCGGGCGCGGCATGGCGCGTGGCACCATCGCCTGCCGTGCCATCTCCCGGATGGCGGCGTTCACCACGTCCGGGCGTTCCAACATGATGGCGTGCCCGGCGCCCTCCTCGACGATGAGCTCCGCCCGGGGCAACACCTCCGCCAGGGTGCGGCTGTGGGCAAGCGGGGTCATCAGGTCGGCGTCCCCGACGATGAGCACGGTCGGGATCTCCGCCAGCCGCTCGGCCGCCACGAGCCGATCGTGGTCGAGCAGGGTGGGCAGGAACGCCGCGATGACCGGGATCGGGGTGTCCGCGACCATGGTCTCCAGGAAGGAGACCACCGACGGCGGTAGTTCGGTCGATCCGAACCCGATGCGCCGCGTCAGCTCCCACGACAGGTCGCTGCCCCGCCGCCGGGCACGTTCGAGCAGGCTCGGCGCGTGCCGCATACCGACCGCGAAACCCGGCAGAACGCGGCGCACCACCCCGGTCACCGACGCCGGCAGCCCGAAGGTCAGCCGGGCCAGCTCACCGGCGCTGGTGGCGAGCAGGGCCACCCCGACGATGCGGTCATCGAACAGTTCCGGGTGGGTGTCGGCCAGACCCAGCACCGTCATGCCGCCCATCGAATGGCCCACCAGGATGATCGGCCCCCGGGGGACCCGCTCGGTGATCACTCGGAAGAGGTCGTCGGCGAGTACGTCGATGGTGCAGTTCTTGACCTCGGACGGCCCGGAACGCCCATGCGCCCGCTGATCATAGAAGACCATCCGGCCGAGGTCCGTGAGCGCCCGCTGCTGCAGGATCCAGGAATCGGCCGTGACGCAGAACCCGTGGACGAACACCAGCGTCACCGGGGCGTCCGACGGGCCGATCTCCTCGATGTACAGCGGAATACCGTCCCCCGCGATCACGGTGGTGACCCAACCCCTGATCGGCTCGATCCGCGCGTCGGACGCGAGATCGGCCATCCCACGCCGACGGCGGATCATCCGCCGCTCGGCGACCAGGCCCGCCGCGACGGCAGCGGCACCGACCACCCCGAGCGACCCCGTGGCCCGAGCCGAGCGGGAACCCGCGATCGCACCCACGGTCTTCGCCATCGGCGCCACCTCTCCTCGGGGCCTCTTCTGCACCGATGATGCACCCGGCCACGCCGGCCGACGGGCCCCCGGCCGGGACGTGGGGGGCGTCAGCCGGGGCCGCTTACCGGGCCTGTACGCGGATCCCGTGCTCAGGCGAAGCCCGGCATCGGGAAGGCGGCGGTCAGCTCGGTGACCTGCTCCCGGACCCGGGTGATGGTCGCGGTGTCGCCGGCCACGGCGGCCTTGACGACATCGTCGATCCAGCCGGCGAGCACCGGCATGTGACCGGCGCCCAGGCCGCGGGTGGTGATGGCGGCGGTTCCCAGTCGGATACCGGACGGGTCGAAGGGCCTGCGCTGGTCGAAGGGCACCGCGTTGTAGTTCAGCTCGATCCCGGCCTGGTCGAGCGCCCGGGCCGCGGGCTTGCCGCCGATGTCCCTGCCGGTCAGGTCGATCAGGATCAGATGGTTGTCGGTACCGCCGGTGACCAGGTCGAAGCCCCGCTCCACCAGGGCCTCGGCCAGCGCGCGGGCGTTCGCCACGACCGCGTGCGCGTAGTCGCGGAACGCGGGTGCCGCCGCCTCGCGCAGGGCGACGGCGATCGCCGCGGTGGTGTGGTTGTGCGGCCCGCCCTGCAGGCCCGGGAACACCGCCTTGTCGATCGCGGTGGCGTGCTCGGCGTCGGAGAGGAGCATCGCCCCGCGCGGGCCGCGCAGCGTCTTGTGCGTGGTGGTGGAGATCACCGGGGCGTGCCCCACCGGCGAGGGGTGTGCCCCGCCCGCGATCAGCCCGGCGATGTGCGCGATGTCCGCGACGAGCACCGCCCCGACCTCCCGCGCGATCGCGGCGAACCCCGGGAAGTCGATCGTCCGCGGGATCGCCGTACCGCCGCAGAAAATAATCCTGGGACGCTCGGCCAGGGCGAGGTCGCGCACCTCGTCCAGGTCGATGCGGCCGGTGCCGGCGCGCACGCCGTACCGGACGCTGCGGAACCACGTGCCGGTCGCGGAGACGCTCCAGCCGTGGGTCAGATGGCCGCCCATCGGCAACGACAGGCCCATCACGGTGTCCCCTGGCTCGGCGAAGGCCAGATAGACGGCGAGGTTCGCCGGGGAACCCGAGTACGGCTGGACGTTGGCGTGCTCGACCCCGAACAGCGCCTTGGCACGGTCGACCGCAAGCGTCTCGATCGGATCGATGACCTGCTGACCCTCGTAGTAACGCCGACCGACGTAGCCCTCGGAGTACTTGTTGGTCAGCACGGAGCCGGACGCCTCCAGCACCGCGGTAGAGACGTAGTTCTCCGACGCGATCAGCCTGATCGACGAGAACTGGCGCGTGGCTTCGGCCTCGACGAGACCGGCGAGTTCGGGATCGGCGACGGCGAGGCGGGGAATCGGTGGTTGATGCACCTTGACCTCCGGCAGGTCTGATCCGGCCGGGGGTGCCCAGGCGCGCGGCACCGTTCCGCTCGATCGCTCCCCGGTGGTCAGTTCCACCTCGATGCGCCAGTCACGACTCCGGGCCGAGTCTAGGGGATGGGCCCCGCCCCACGGCACCGGATCCACGCCGGTGCGACGCGTCGCGACGGCACCGGGCGTCGTGAAGACGACAAATGTCGTGAAGAAGACAAGCCGGGCGTAGGCCACAGCGCCGACGCCCGCCGGACCGGGTGGGAGCGGGCCGACTACCGTGGAAGTGCCGCCCCCGGCTGGATCGACTGGATCGAGAAGCCGGAAGCGGGCGGATCCGGTGGGATCAGATCGATCAGCGGGTGTGGACCGGAGGCGGAGATCGTGCGGCTGAGGTGGCACAGGAGCAAGGACATCCCGGCGAGCGCCGGCCGTCGTCTGACGGGCCCGGAGCGCGCCGCCGCGCTGGGGGTGCCGGACGACACCGAGCCGGCCGAGGGCCCCGGCGCCGCGGCTCCGGCTCCGGTGTCGGCCGGGCCGGTGATGCTGACACTGACTACCCGTTCCCGCCTCGAGGAGGCCGAGCGCGAGGCCGCCGTCTCCCGCCCCGTGCGTCGGCGGATGGAGCGCGGCTCGCTCGGCGGCCACGTGTCGCCCACCGGCGGTCACGGTTCCGGCGGTGCCTGCGACCCCGGCGGCTGCGGCTGAGCCCGCATCCCGCATCCCGCATCTTCGACTCGTCCGGCGCCGCCCGCGAGGCCGCCCGACGGGCTGTCATCAGACGTAGCGGCGGGGGACCCGAGCCCCGACCCGGCTGACGATCTCGTAGTTGATGGTGCCCAGCGCCGCAGCCCAGTCGTCCGCGGTCGGTTCGCCGCGGTCACCGGGGCCGAAGAGCAGCACCTCGTCGCCGGCCGCCACCTGGTCGTCACCCACATCGAGGACGAACTGATCCATGCAGACCGTGCCGGCGATGCGGCGGCGCCGCCCGCCGAACAGCACCTCCGCGGTGTTCGTCGCGGACCTGGGGATGCCGTCGGCGTAGCCCAGCGGCACCACGGCGAGCGTCGTCTCGCGTGTTGTCGTGTACCGGTGCGCGTAGGAGACGCCGGTTCCCGCCGGTACCCGCTTGGTCAACGCGGCGTGCGTCGTCAGCGTCATCGCGGGGCGCAGACCGAAGGCCGCCGGCGGCCCGACCTCCGGGCCCGGGGACAGTCCGTAAACGGACACTCCCGGTCGGACCAGGTCGAAATGCGCCTCCGGGCTGACCAGGGTGGCCGCCGAGTTCGCCAGATGCCGCACGGATGGGTGTAGCCCCGCCTTCGTGGCGATGTCGATCGCATCCCGGAAACGCCCGATCTGACCCTGCACCGTGGGATGCCCGGGGGCATCGGCGAACGCGAAGTGGCTCCACACGCCGATCACCTCGATCACGCCCTCGGCCTCGAGTGCCGCCGCGGCGTCGCACAGCGCCGGCCAGTCGGCCTCCGTGGCTCCCGCCCGGCCGAGGCCCGTGTCCGCCTTGAGGTGCACCCGGGCGGTACGGCCGGTCCGCCGGGCCGCCGCGGCGGTCTCCTCGAGCGCCCAGCCCGCGGACGCGGACAGGTCGACATCCGCGGCGATGGCGGCGGCGAACGATTCACTGGGCGCCGCGAGCCAGGACAGCACCGGGACGGTGAACCCGGCCGCGCGCAGGGCGAGCGCCTCCTCGAGGAACGCCGTGCCGAGCCAGGTGGCCCCGCCCTCCAGGGCCGCCCGCGCGCACGGGATCATGCCATGGCCGTAGCCGTCAGCCTTGACGACCGCCATGGTGGCGGCGTCGCCTGCCCGGGCGACGAGGGCGGCCACCGACGTGCGGACCGCGTCGAGATCGATGGCGGCATAGGAACGAAGATCATTCCCGGCAGGAGGATCGGCCCGCTGTTCGGTCACGCCGTCACGCTACTCCGCGTGGCATCCGTCGCTGGTCGAGCAGGTCGCCGATGACCTGGGGCAGGATGGCGGGCAGATCATTCGCTGCCAGCGGCACGGGGGCCCGCTCGGCGGCCCGGCCGTGCAGATAGGCGCCGACCGCCCCGGCCGTCGCCGGGGCGAGCCCGGCGGCGAGCAGCGACCCGATCAGGCCGGTCAGCACGTCACCGGTCCCGGCGGTCCCCAGCCATGCCGATCCGGTCGTGTTGACCAGCGCCGATCCATCCGGCCGCACGACGAGCGTGCGGGCGCCCTTGAGCAGGATCACCGCTCCCGTCGCCGCCGCGGCCCGCCGGAGAACGGCGAGCCGATCGTCGGCGAGTTCGGCGGCGGTGGTCTGCGCATCCCCGCCAAGAGCGACCGAGACGAACCGCTGGAACTCGCCCTCATGCGGTGTGATCAGCACCGGCGCCGCCCGCTCGGCGACGGCAGCGGGCCGCGCCGCGATGATCTCGGCAAGCGGGTCGAGGCCTCCCGCGTCGACCAGGACCGGAAGGTCCGTCGCCAGCAACGCCGTCAGCAAGGTACGGACCGCGGGTCCCGGCGCCAGGCCCGGGCCGATCGCCCAGGCCTGGACCCGGCCAGCGGCCAGCATCGCGTCGGCGTCACCGGCCTCGATGGCGGTCACGACGGCCTCGGGATGCGACATCCGCACGAAATCGCCGGCCCTGCTCACGACCGCGCCGACGGCCTCGCCCTCGGCCTTCTCAGCGTGCCCCTCGGTCACTACCCGCAGATACCCGGCGCCGCCGCGCAGCGCGCCGCCGACCGCGAGCACCGCGGCGCCCGGATAGGCGCCGCTGCCGGCAACGAGGCCAAGGACCCCGCGACTGTACTTGGACGCCCTCGGGCTGGGAACGGGCAGCGCCGCGGCAACGTCGGCATCGTCGAGAGCGCACAGGTCGGGTTCAGGCAGGTTCAGTCCGATGTCGACCAGCTCGACGGGACCGGTGTGGGCGGCACCGGGCATGAGCCACAAGCCGCGTTTGCGGGTACCGAAGGTGACGGTACTGCTCGCCCGGACCGCCGGCCCCGCGACGGCCCCGGTATCCGCGTCCACCCCGCTGGGGACGTCGACCGCCACCGTCCGTTCGGGGGGCGCCAGAGCGACGAGCCGGGCGTACGGCTCGCGCAGCCCGCCCCGGCCACCGATGCCGAGCAACCCGTCCAGCACCAGATCGGCGGCGGCGAACAGAATACGCAGCCGCTCATCGTCGATCGGCTGCCCCGCACCCGCCGGACCGCCCCCGCCCACCACCGGACCCGGATGGTGCAGTCGACCACCGGCCGCGAGCAGGGCGGCGGTGCCTTCCGGATGGGTGCGGCCGGGTGCCACCGCATCAACCCGCGCCCCTCGGGCGGCCAGTCGCGCTCCGGCCCAGAGGGCGTCACCACCGTTGTCGCCACCGCCGGCGAGCACGACGACGCGGGCACCGTAGACCCGCCCGAGGCGTCGTGCGGCGTGCGCGACGAGCCCGTGCACCGCCCGCTGCATCAGAGCGCCGGGGGGCAGCGAGGCGAGCAGCGGCGCCTCGGCACCTCGAACCTGTTCAACCGTATGGGCATTGCGCATGCCGACATGCTGCCCCGCTCCGATCCGCGGGCGCCCGACAGGCCGGCACGGGCCCACCGGACCCGACCGTGCTCAGGTCTCGGCAACGACCATCGCCACGGCCACGCCGCCGTCGTGGGTGAGCGAGAGATGCCAGGACGCGATGCCGAGCCGGGCCGCCGCGGCGGCCACCGTGCCGATAATCCGTAACGACGGTCGCCCCCCGGTACCGAGAACCACCTCGGTGTCGTGCCACTCGAGACCGGGGGGTGCGCCGAGAACCTTGGCGACCGCCTCCTTCGCCGCGAACCGGGCGGCCAACCGCTCGGGCCGGGCGAGGCTCCGTTCGGTCGCGGTGAACAGCCTCATCGCGATGCCCGGCGTGCGTGCCAGCGTCACGGCGAACCGGTCAACATCCACCACGTCCACGTCCACGTCCACGTCCACGTCCACGCCGACGCCCGCCACCGCCACCGCCACCGCCACCGCCACCGCCACCGCCACCGCCACCGCCACCGCCACCGCCACCTGGGAAGGTTCCCACAAACGCGGTGTTACCCCGCCGTCGGCACCGGGACGGCCGGTGAGGTCCCCGCTAGCCGGTTCACGCCCACCTCGCCGAGGCGCCCGCGCCCCGCTGATCAACGCTTCGTCGATCAGCGCGTCGCAGCCCGCCCCGGGGCCGATCCGCCGTTGCCGTCGTCCTTGCTGCCACCATCGGGAGCGGTGCGGCCCTTGTCCGCGCCGGTACCCGTGGCGGCACCCTCCGGTCTCGTCGGGGGCTCGACATCGTCCCCGGCGAGGATCCGGTAGAGACCACGGCGGGTCTCGGCGAGCAGGGACCGCGCCGCGGCGATCTGCGCTTCGTCTCCGGCCTGGGCCACCTGGACGATGGCCGCACCGACGGCGAACGCCAGCGTTCGCAAACTGGTGAGATCGTCATCGACCGCCGCCGCGGCAGTCTCCCACGGCTTGCGGCCCCCTGCGCGTGCCTCGACGTGCGCCCGCCCGGCGTCGGTGAGATGGAAGACTCGCTTGCCCTCCGCCTCCTCCGCGCGCACGAGCCCCTCGTCGGCCAGCAGCGACAGGACCGGGTAGACCGACCCCGGGCTCGGCCGCCAGATGCCACCACTACGCTCCGCGAGCTCACGGATCATCTGGTAGCCGTGCATGGGCTCCTCGGCCAGCAGCGCGAGCAGCGCCTCCCGGACGTCACCCCGCCCCACCTTCGGCCCACGGCCGAAGCTGCCGGGACCGCCAAAACCGGGGCCGCCGAACCCCAGACCGAACCCCGGGCCGGGAAAGCCGCCGAACGGCCAGCCCGGTCCGCCCCGGCGGCCTCTCGGCCCGCCTCCTCCGTGCCCGCCGTGCTCACGATGCCCGCCGTGCTCACCACGGCCGGCGCGACCGCTCTCGGAGTGGTCCTGCTCGCCGGCCACCGCCTCCGACCGGCCACCACACTCCCCCCAGGCGCTCACCGCCTCGAAGAAGTCCCGCAGCCGGGACGGGCCGAACCCGGCCTCGCATCCCCAGCGGCCCCATGGGCCCGACATCATCTGTGAAACCACGATCATTCCCTTCGGGTCGGCGCGACCGGAGCCATCCGCTCACACCTCATCACGTAGGCTCACGATATATCGCGATGCAATCGACAACAAGACCTACTCGCCTAGGCATCCCCGAACCGCGCGAATTCCGTAGGATTGAGCAGTGATCATTTCGGGGTCCGGGGAGAACGGGCACGGCGGAGACGCCGTCACCCCGCTCGAGGCAGCCTTCGAGGAACGTGCCTGCGCACAGCACGCCGGCACCGACGTCTTCATAGAAGGGGTGAATCTGGCCCTTCTCGGTCGAGTCGAACAACTCCGCATCCGCCCCACCAACGCATCCGGCACGGTGGAAGACGACGGTTCGTACGAGGTCCGCCTGGAGGCGACCGACGACGGGCCACGGACGGGCTGTACCTGCACCGAGGGATCCACCGGCTCGTTCTGCCGGCATGCGGTCGCGGTCGCCCTCGTGGCCACCGGCTCGGCGGGACTCGCCGAGGACGACGAGGACATCGAGGGGGAGGACGGCGCGATCCTCGGTGAGGAGACCCTCTTCACCGACGACCCGGTCCACGCCGCGATGCGCGTCTTCCTCAGCCGCGCCCCTCGCGCCGAACTCGTCGAGACCCTGCTCGACGCCGCCGACGACAACGACGCCGTCGCCGATGCGCTGTGGGAGGCGACGGTCGCCTGGTACGGCCGTCAGCACGGAGCGACGCCGTCCACCTGACCAGGCAGGCCCGAGCCCAGCCCCCCGCCGCGCCGGTACGCCGCCCGATGCCAGGGGCCCCCACACTGCGCCGAAGGCGCAGTGTGGGGAAGGGCTTATTCGACTGTGACCGACTTCGCCAAGTTACGCGGCTGATCGACATCGAGGCCGCGCGCAAGCGCCAGCTCGCACGCGAAGACCTGCAGCGGTAGCGTCGTGACCAGGGGCGCGAACAGCGACGCGGTCGCGGGCACGCGGATGAGATGATCGGCGAACGGTTCGACGGCGGTGTCGCTCTCTTCCGCGATCACGATCGTGCGGGCGCCACGCGCCCGGACTTCCTGGATGTTGGAAACGATCTTTCCGTGCAGGTTCGCACGACCCCGTAGGGACGGCACAACGACGAACACCGGCAGGCCGGGCTCGATGAGCGCGATCGGCCCGTGCTTGAGCTCCCCTGCCGGGAACCCCTCGGCGTGCATGTAGGCGAGTTCCTTGAGCTTGAGGGCCCCTTCCAGGGCCACCGGGTACCCCACATGACGACCGAGGAAGAGCACCGCCCTCGCGTCGGCCAAGGCACGGGCGAGCTCCCGCACCGGCTCGACCGTTCCCAGCGTCCGTTCGATCAGCTCGGGCATACGCTGGAGCCGCTCGACGTACGCAGCGACCTCATCGCCGTAGAGCACGCCGCGCACCTGGGCCAGGAACAGGCCAACGAGAAGGCACGCGGCGACCTGCCCGAGGAAGGTCTTGGTGGACGCGACCCCCACCTCCGGGCCGCAGCGGGTGTACAGCACCGCATCGGACTCCCGAGGGATCGTAGAACCGTTGGTGTTGCAGATGGCCAGCACCCGTGCCTTCTGCTCGCGCGCGTGTTTGACCGCCATCAGCGTGTCCAGCGTCTCGCCGCTCTGGCTGATCGCGATGACGAGGGTGGACCGGTCGAGCACCGGGTCGCGGTAGCGAAACTCCGAGGCCATCTCGACCTCGCAGGGCAGCCTGGTCCAGTGCTCGATCGCGTACTTTGCGATGAGGCCGGCGTGGTAGGCGGTACCGCAGGCGACGATGAAGACCTTGTCCACGTCCCGGAAATCCTGGACAGACAGCCGCTCCTCGTCGAGCACGATCGCACCATCGGCGGAAAGCCGACCGCGCAGCGTGTCTGCCAGGGCGGTCGGCTGCTCGCTGATCTCCTTGAGCATGAAGTACGGGTAGCCGCCCTTCTCGGCGGCGCTGGCATCCCAGTCGACGTGGTACCGCCGGCCCTCGATGATCTGGCCGCCGAAGTCGGTCACCGTCACGCCGTCCCGGCGAGCCTCGACCACCTGATCCTGCCCGATCTCCAGCGCCTCCCGGGTGTGGGCGATGAAGGCCGAGACGTCGCTGGCGAGGAAGGTCTCCCCCTGACCGAGCCCCACGACTAGCGGGCTGTTGCGCCGGGCCCCGACAACCACCTCCGGGAAGTCGCGGTGCAGCACGACCAGGGTGAACGCGCCTTCCAGCCGCCGGCAGACCCGTCGCAGCGCGGCGGTCAGCGGATGCGCGCCCCCGTCGTACCCGCGGTCGGCACCAGCGCCGGCACCAGCAAGCTCGACTTCGAGGAGATGGGCGACGACCTCCGTGTCGGTCTCACTGGCGAGCTCGTGGCCGACCGTCTCCAGCTCGACCCGCAATGCGGCGAAGTTCTCGATGATCCCGTTGTGGATGACGGCGATGGCGCCGGTGCAGTCGGTGTGCGGATGGGCGTTCGCGTCGGTCGGTCCACCGTGCGTGGCCCACCGGGTATGCCCCATGCCGGTGGTGCCGGGCATCGGCCTGGAATCCGGATTCTCGGCGAGCAGCTTCTCGAGGTTGGACAGCTTGCCGGCACGACGCGCCGTCCGCAGTGCCCCGGCGCCAACCACGGCGACACCCGACGAGTCGTAACCCCGGTACTCCAACCGCCGCAGACCGTTCAATGCGACATCCAGTGCCGCCTGGTCGCCGACGTAACCGATGATCCCGCACATGCGGCTCAGCGTACGCAGGTTCCCGGAGGTGAGAGCGTACCGGGGGACGCTCGGGGCAAGGTGTCCGCTTGTGGCCGCGGCGGGACCGGTCAGCGACGGGATCGGTCAGCGCGCCGGCGGCAACGCGGTGCGCACGACGGCGGCGAGCCGCTGTGCGACCGCCCGCGCGGCGGCGTCGGTGCCCGCCTCGACCATCACCCGCACGAGGGGTTCGGTGCCGGACGACCGCAGCAGCACCCGACCCTCGTCACCGAGTTCCGCCTTGGCCAGGGCGACGGCCCGCAGCAGTTCCTCATTGGTGTCCACCTGCGTCCGGTCGACGCCACGCACGTTCACCAACACCTGGGGCAACCGGGTCATCGCCTTGGTGAGCTCGCCGAGCGGTTGTCCGGTCTCGGCGACCCGGCCCAGGATCCGCAACGCCGTCAACAACCCGTCGCCGGTCGTCGCGTAGTCCAGGAACACCACGTGCCCGCTCTGCTCACCGCCGAGCACGTAGCCTCCGGCGCGCATCGCCTCCAGCACGTACCGGTCCCCGACGGGTGTGGTGACGACGGTGATACCGGCCTCCCGCATCGCGTGGTGAAAGCCCAGATTCGACATCACGGTGACCACCACCGTGTCGTCGACCAGCTCACCCCGCTCGGCCAGCGCCAGAGCACACATCGCCAGGATCTGGTCGCCGTCGACGACCTCACCGGTCGCGTCCACGGCGAGGCAACGGTCCGCGTCGCCGTCATGGGCGATGCCGACGTCGGCACCGTACGCCACGACCGCGGCACGCAGGCTGTCGAGATGGGTGGCACCGCTGCCGTCGTTGATCGCTGTCCCGTCGCCGTCGGCGTGCAGCGCGACGACATCGGCTCCGGCCGCCCGCAGCACCCGAGGGGCCAAGGTGGAGGCGGCGCCCTGGGCACAGTCGACGACGACCCGCAGGCCGTCGAGCGGCACCGGCAGCGTGGCCAGCAGATGCGCCGCATACCGGTCGAGGAGAACCGGTTCGTCGTGGACCCGACCGACGTCGGCGCCGACGGGACGGCGGCTCGGAGGTAGGGCCATCCGCCGCTCGATGGCGTCCTCGACCTCGTCGGGCAGTTTGAGGCCGCCGGCGGCGAACAGCTTGATGCCGTTGTCCGGCATCGGGTTGTGGCTGGCGGAGAGCATGACACCGAACATCGCGCCGCTGGCTGCGACGGCGTAAGCCACCGCGGGCGTGGGTGCCACCCCGATCCGGGCCACGTCGGCACCGGAGGCTGCGAGCCCGGCGACCACCGCGGCCTCCAGGAACTCCCCCGAGGGCCGCGTGTCCCGGCCGACGACCACTACCGGCTTACCGGACCCGGAGGGCCCACTCGCCCGGTTCGGCCCAGCGAGAACCTCGACCGCCGCGGAAGCCAGCGACAACGCCTGCTCCGCGGTCAGATCGATGTTGGCGACACCTCGGACGCCGTCGGTGCCAAAGAGCCTCACCATTGAGGTCTCCCTTGTCGAAGATCGTGGCGGAGACCGAGGGGGGCACCGGTGGCACCGATCCCCTCCAGGAGCGCGCCTCCGGGGGCACGCCCGCGAAGGGGATCCAAGGTCAGCGCTTGCTGTACTGCGGAGCCTTGCGGGCCTTCTTGAGCCCGTACTTCTTACGCTCCTTGACCCGAGCGTCACGGGTCAGGAAGCCGGCCTTCTTCAGGGTAGGCCGGGACTCCTCCTCCGCCAGCGTCAACGCGCGGGCGAGGGCGAGCCGCAGCGCACCGGCCTGCCCGGAGACGCCGCCACCGTGCAGCCGGGCGACGATGTCGTACGACTCCGTCCGATCCAGTGCCTTGAGCGGCTCGTTGACGAGCTGCTGGTGCACCTTGTTCGGGAAATACTGCTCAAGCGTGCGCCCGTTGAGCGTCCACTGCCCGGTCCCCGGGAGCAGACGCACCCGGACGACCGCCTCCTTGCGCCGCCCGGTGGCGCGGGGATTGCCCTGTACGTCGGTCACGACAGCCACGTCGCGTTCCTTCCTCGGTTGATGCGTGGTTCCCGGGGCCGGTACCGGCGGGCGGGAGGACCCCGCCCGGCGACCGGCTCAGGAGGTCCGCGGCTACTGCGCGACCTGGATGATCTCGAATGGGGTGGGCTGCTGCGCCTGATGCGGGTGGGTCGGACCCGCATAGACCTTCAGCTTGGTCCCCTGGGCTCGGCCGAGTTTGTTCTTCGGCAGCATGCCCTTGATCGCCTTCTCGACGATGATCTGCGGACGGGTATCGAGCAGCTCCCCGTAGGAGGTGCTGCGCAGACCGCCCGGGAAGCCGGAGTGCCGGTGGTACTGGGCCTGCTCCCGCTTGTTCCCACTCAGGGCGACCTTGCCCGCGTTGATCACGACGACGAAGTCGCCGGTGTCGATGTGTGGAGCGAAGTACGGCTTGTGCTTTCCACGCAGGAGCGTGGCGGCCTGGGTCGCCAGCCGACCGAGCACCACGTCGGTGGCATCGATGACGTGCCACACACGCTGGACATCCGCGGGCTTGGGCTGGTACGTGCGCACAGGTCTGCCTTCTCGTTCGGACGATCCCGCCAGGAGACTCCCAAGGGGCCTCTCACGGATCTCGTCAAGAATAATCTCGTCAAGAATGTGGAGCGCGCAGACGGGACGTGTCACGCGCAGCAGTCTTTGAGGCTACCAGGCGATCGGAGCGGTCCACCCGGGGGGCACGGAAAGCGGGAGTACCGGCAGTACCGGCAGTGCGGACATGCAGGGGAGACGGACATGCAGGCGGCCCGGCCACCGACCATGGACACCTGACCGCGCTGAATCCCGCCGACAAGCTGGCTATTCTCACCAGGATGACGGAGATGGGCAGCGGGCGATCCGACGGGCGCGAGGGGCACGAAGCCCCCGGGCACGAGGGGCCGACCCCGCTGTCCGGAGGCGCCGGCCACGATCGGACGTTTCCCGCGCCGGCTGAGGGCCGGCGGTCGGCCGGCGCGCCGGAGGGCGGCGGTCCGGCAACCGGTCCGGCCGACCGGGGAGGCACCACGGGCCCGACAGCAGTGACGATTCCCCGCCCAGGTGGCCCGCACCCCGACCTCGACGGCTGGACTCCCCCCGCCGACGATCCCCTGTTCGGGGGATCCCGGACGTACTCGTTCTCGCCGAAGCCGACCTCCCTGCGGATCACACCGCCCGACACCACGCAGCCCGACACCACACCGCTCGGCATAACACCGTCCCCGACCACCACGAGCTTGGGCACGGAGCCAGCCGGGACCGGCGCCGCATCCGTACCGCAGCCGGGTCCGACCCGCTATGAGCGCCCGGCATCCCGTCCACGGGACTCGGGCACGCCGGCCTATCCGGGTGTCTCCCCCGGCACAGATGCCGTTACTGGCGGTCCCACCCGCATCGGTGAAACCGGCGAATCCCACCCACCCGCCGCGGCTGATGGCGGATTCGGCGACGGCGATCCGGTCGACATCCATTCGATCGACGGATCGGCACCGTCCGCCACCGCCGCATCGAGCGCCCGTGGCGCGTACCCGTCGAGGTGGGGGCGGAGCACTCAGGACCAGGCCGGGGGCCGTGCGGTCCACGACGCTCGGCGGTTGCTGGCCGGCGTCGCCGGGGCCGTCCTCGTCCTCGTCGCGGCGGTCGCGGTCGTGGCGGTGCGCAGCGGGGACAACGGGCACAACGGGCGCGAGACGCCCACCACCCGGCAGACGCTCCCACCAATCCCGGCCGGCTTCCTCAACAGCGCGACCCTCGACTCCGACCCGGTGACCGCCGACGAGTTCTTCTCCGACGAGCAGGTCGAGGCCGAGGGACGGAACTACCGGCGGCTCGCCCGCAAACTGGACAACGGCTGCCCAGATCTCACCGGTGGTCTGGTCACGCAGCTCAAGGACCGGCGCTGCCGGCAGGTGGTGCGGACGCTGTTCCTCAGCACCCCGGGGGACGGCGGACGCCAGGTGCTGGCCGGCGTCACCGTCTTCGTCCTCGACGAGCTCACCACCGCCACCGCCACCGCCACCGCCACCGCCACCGCCACCGCCACCGCCACCGCGGACATCCTCAACCAGGGGCGCGGTGGCATCGTGCCCCTCCCCGTCCCGGCCAACTCGATTCCGAACGCGCGGATCACCGGCCCGGGTGGGAACAACTCGTGGCGGGGCGCGATCACCCGCGGGCACTACCTCATCTACACGCAGGTCGCCTACACCGACGGCACCCAGGGAGCAGGGACCGATCCCGCGCTGCGGAACGCCCAGACCGATCTGAGCACACTCGCGACCGAGCCCATCGGAGACCGAGCAGTACTCGGCCACGGCCCGCGCCACTGACCCACCGGCGACCGGGCCCACCGGCGACCAGGCCCCACCCTCAACCGGACGGCGTGGGGGGAATCCGAACGGCCCGGGTGACCTCGGCCCGGGCGGCCAACTCAGGATCGGGCGGGTAACGCACGTCCACCAGCGTCAGGCCGTGCGCCGGCGCAACGGTGACGGCAGGGTCCCGGACACCTCGGTGCAGCACCGCCGCGGGCCACTGGGGCGGCTTGCGGCCCTCCCCGACGGCAAGCAGGGCGCCGACCAGCGCCCGGACCATGGAGTGGCAGAAGGCGTCGGCCTCGACGTCGGCCACGACGACCCCGTCAGGCCGGCGGAGCACATCGAGGCGCAGCAGCGTGCGGACGGTCGTCGCGCCCTCCCGGCGCCGGCAGAACGCGGCGAAGTCATGCTCGCCAACCAGGAACAGCGCCGCCGCCGCCATCGCGGGCACGTCGAGCGGACGAGGCCAGGCCAGGGTGTCGAAGCGCCGCAGGGGTTCGGCTCCATACGGAGCGTCGGTGATGCGGTAGACGTAGCGGCGGGAGAGTGCGGAGAATCTGGCGTCGAAGCCGGGCGGTGCCGGGGCGAGCCCGATGATCCGCACGGCCCGGTCCAGGACACCGTTCAGCCGCCGCGCGAGGCCGCCGAGCGGCACGTCGTCCGGGAGATCAACGTGCGCTACCTGGCCGACGGCGTGGACGCCCGAATCGGTCCGTCCGGCGACGGTGAGCCGTACCGCCGGCAACCGCGCCACCCGCATAAGGGCATCCTCCACATCGCCCTGCACGGTGCGTTGGCCGGGCTGGCGGGCCCATCCTGCGAACGGCGTCCCGTCGTAGGAGAGGTTCAGCCGCAGCCGAACCAGCCCGTCGGTCATCGTCATCACCGGCGGGCAGCCGCCTCGCGACCCGCGGGACATCGTCCCGCGGAAACTCCCGGATCGGACATCTGTCTCTCCCCCGTGCAAGCGACGACGCGGCGGTGCGACGGCACTAAAACGAAAGCCCGCCGCCCATGATGGGCGGCGGGCCTGCGCGGATCTACTCCAGGACGCGAGATCCGGGCCGAAGGCCGAAGATTCCGGCCTTCGGCCCGGATCTCAGTTTGCGGAGTTCTGCTCCCCGGTGCCGGAGTCCTCCCCGGTGCCGGAGTCGTCCGCCTGCCCGGTCGTCGGCTTGCCGGCGGCCCCTTCGGCGGGGGTGTCTGCCGGCTCCGCGGCCTCGGCTGCCACAACAGCCGCGGTCGGCGACTCCTGGGCCAGGTCCTCCGCCGCCTCCGCGGTGGCGCCGGTGGGCTTGCGACGAGCCTCGAAACGGGTGTCCCGCGCCCGCTCGGCCTCACTGACGGCCTGCTGGCCGATAGTCAGCGCCTCGACCAGCTCGATCCGGGCCAGCGGGGCGTTGTCACCCTTCCGGTTGCCGATCTTGATGATCCGGGTGTAGCCACCGTTCCGGTTCGCGTAGCGCGGACCGATCTCGGTGAACAGGGTGTGCACGACCGAGTTGTCGCGTACCTGGCGCATGACGCGCCGGCGGGCGTGCAGGTCCCCCCGCTTGGCGAAGGTCACCAAACGCTCGGCGTACGGACGCAGCCGCTTGGCCTTCGCCTCGGTGGTGGTGATGCCGCCGTGCTCGAACAGCGCGGTGGCGAGGTTGGCCAGCAGCAGCCGCTCATGTGCGGGGCTGCCGCCGAGCCGGGCGCCCTTGGTTGGCGTGGGCATGATGAGTGCTCCTCGTTCCTTTCACGGTCCTGCTGGTCACCGGCCTAGCCAGGCTGCCCGCCCGAAGGACGCGGCTCTCGCCACCGGAGGGTCGCCGAGGGCCCCCGCCGGAAGCGGAGGCCCTCGTGGAGAGTCAGTACTGCTCGGTCTCGACGAACTCCGCGCCGTCGTCGGACGGGTCGGAGAACGACGGGCTGTACGTGTCGGTGCCGTAGGTGTCCACGGCCTGGCGCGGGTCGAACCCGGGCGGGGAGTCCTTGAGCTGCAGGCCCATCGCGCCCAGCTTCGTCTTGACCTCATCGATCGACTTCTGCCCGAAGTTACGGATGTCGAGCAGGTCGGCCTCGCTACGGGAGACCAGCTCGCCGATCGTGTGGATGCCCTCACGCTTGAGGCAGTTGTAGGAGCGGACGGTCAGGTCCATCTCCTCGATGGGCAACGCGAGGTCGGCCGCCAGCGCCGCGTCCGCGGCGGACGGGCCGATGTCGACGCCCTCCGCCTCGGCGTTGAGCTCCTGCGCCAGCCCGAACAGGCCGACCAGGGTCTTGCCGGCGCTGGCCATCGCGTCTCGCGGGGAGATCGACGGCTTGGTCTCGACGTCAACGATGAGCCGGTCGAAGTCGGTCCGCTGCTCGACGCGGGTGGCCTCGACCTTGTAGGTCACCTTCAGCACCGGCGAGTAGATCGAGTCGATCGGGATCCGCCCGATCTCCTGGCCGGCTTGCTTGTTCTGGGCCGCGCTGACGTACCCGCGCCCCCGCTCGACGGTCAGCTCGATCTCGAGCTTGCCCTTGTCGTTCAGAATGGCGAGCCGCAGCTCGGGGTTGTGCACCTCGACGCCCGCCGGCGGGGCGATGTCCGCCGCTGTGACCTCGCCGGGGCCCTGCTTGCGCAGGTACATCACGGTCGGCTCGTCGTTGTCGGAGCTGACGACCAGTTCCTTGAGGTTCAGGATCAGGTCGGTCACGTCCTCCTTGACGCCGGGCACGGTGGAGAACTCGTGCAGCACGCCGTCGATGCGGATGCTGGTGACCGAGGCACCGGGAATGGAGGACAACAGGGTCCGGCGCAACGAGTTACCGAGGGTGTAGCCGAAGCCCGGCTCCAGCGGCTCGATCACGAAGCGTGAACGGAACTCGGAGATCGGGTCTTCGATGAGGGTGGGACGCTGAGCGATCAACATGAGAACGTCCTTCCGACCACGGCGACCGCCATATGACGCCGTGTGGTGCGGGCCCCCTGACGGGAGCCGGTGGGCGGAACATCGGTCCGTTCCGCCCACGGGGTGGTGTCCGGGCGGAGGCCCGCCCGGACTCCAGTGTGCTCCGCCCCCTGACTGCGGGGACGACGCCGGCAGACCCTACTTGGAGTAGAGCTCGACGATCAGCTGTTCCTGCACCTGAGTGTCGATCACCTGCCGCGCCGGCAGCGAGTGCACCAGGATCCGCAGCTGGCTCGGGATCACCTCCAGCCAGGCCGGAACGGCCCGACCCTGACCCGCGGTCTCCCGGGCCACGATGAACGGGGTGAGCTCCCGGGCCTTCGGCGCGATCTCGACGATGTCGTTCTCGCTGATCCGATAGCTGGGGATGTCGACCTTGCGGCCGTTCACCTGGACGTGGCTGTGCCGGACGGCCTGACGGGCGGCGTCCCGCGAGGGTGCGAAGCCACCCCGGTACACGACGTTATCGAGCCGCGACTCAAGGATCTTCAGCAGCTCGTCACCGGTCTTGCCGGCCCGGCGATTCGCCTCGTCGTAGTAGCCCCGGAACTGCTTCTCCAGCACGCCGTAGATTCGGGCGCACTTCTGCTTCTCGCGCTTCTGCAGCAGGTACTCGGAGTCCTTGGTGCGGCCACGGCCGTGCTCGCCCGGCGGGTAGGGCCGGATCTCGATCGGGCACTTCGGGGTGTCGCACTTGCTGCCCTTGAGGAACAGCTTGGTCTTCTCGCGGCGGCAACGCTTGCAGTCCGCGCCGGTGTAACGGGCCATCTAATCCTTCTCTCTCGTTTCCTGGCGCGAACTCGAACGCAACGCCACGACACCGGCCGGCGTGGAGCTCCGGCCGCGGCCGCCTCGCCGCATGGTCACACCCTGCGCCGCTTGGGCGGGCGGCAACCGTTGTGCGGGGTCGGGGTGACGTCCTGGATCGCACCGACCTCGAGGCCCGCGGCCTGCAGGGAACGGATCGCGGTCTCCCGGCCGGAACCCGGGCCCTTTACGAAGACGTCGACCTTACGCATCCCGTGCTCCTGCGCCTTGCGGGCCGCGTTCTCGGCCGCCATCTGGGCGGCGAAGGGCGTGGACTTGCGGGAGCCCTTGAAGCCGACATGGCCCGCCGAGGCCCAGGAGATCACGTTCCCGGACGGGTCGGTGATGGAGACGATCGTGTTGTTGAACGTGCTCTTGATGTGAGCGTGTCCGTGGGCGACGTTCTTCTTTTCCTTACGCCGGACCTTCTTGGCGCCGGCTGCGCGCGTCTTGGGAGGCATGTTCGCGTGTGGTCTCCGTGTACGAGGTCGTCGATCAGTGGTCGGCGGCGGCGGGCCCGAGCGGTCCGCCGGGGACCCTGACTACTTCTTGCCGGCCTTCTTCTTGCCGGCGATGGCGCGGCGCGGGCCCTTGCGGGTGCGCGCGTTGGTGTGCGTGCGCTGGCCGTGGACGGGCAGGTTACGCCGGTGACGGAGCCCCTGGTAGCACCCGATCTCCATCTTGCGGCGAATGTCCTGCTTGATCTCCCGGTTGAGGTCACCCTCGACCCGGTAGTTCGCGTCGATCCAGTCGCGCAGTCTGACGATCTCTTCCTCGCTCAGATCACGAACACGCGTGTCCGGGTTGACCCCGGTGGCGGCGAGGGTGTCCCGGGAGCGGCTGCGGCCGATCCCGAAGATGTAGGTCAGAGCGATCTCAACCCGCTTCTCGCGGGGAAGGTCGACGCCGGAGAGGCGTGCCATGAACGGATGTTTCCTTCCTGCGGCCGGAGGTCTCGGGCGATGCCGTCCCGGCCGGCGCCGGGCCGGGCGGGCCCCGGCCTCCGACCGGGGGTAGGTCGTCCCGGATGGGACGCCTGGCATCGCTTGGATGCGGTGGGCCGCCTCTCGGCGGGCGGCACGTGCTGCGCCACCCGCCGGGACGAGGCCGCACCCGTCAGGACATCAGCCCTGACGCTGCTTGTGACGAAGGTTGTCGCAGATGACCATGACTCGCCCGTGGCGACGGATCACCTTGCACTTGTCGCAGATCTTCTTGACGCTGGGCTTGACCTTCACGGCTGTTGCGGACCTCCTGCGCAGCCGCGGGCCGCGCGTGGCGATTGAGTGGAGCTACGGGCGAGTGAGAAGAGATCGACTACTTGTAGCGGTAGACGATGCGGCCGCGGGACAGGTCGTAGGGCGAGAGCTCGACCACGACGCGGTCCTCCGGCAGGATCCGGATGTAGTGCTGGCGCATCTTCCCGCTGATGTGGGCGAGAACACGATGACCGTTCTGGAGCTCCACCCGGAACATCGCGTTCGGGAGCGGCTCCACCACACGGCCTTCGATCTCGATGGCCCCGTCCTTCTTCGGCATGTCCTCCGCTGTCCTGACGTCGGCTATGGGACGGCGGCTCGGCCGCGACCGGTCGGCCCTCCGAAATATTCGGAAAAGCCAAGGTCAGAGGCTTGAACTACCCCGAGAGGAGCCCGAACCCACCAACCACACTGCCACCGACCGCAACTGCCATAGACAGGACTGCTATCGACACGGTGGAGCACACCGGCGTGAGAAGACCGCCAGCTAAAGAGTGTACGCGGCGACCCCCGTCAAGGGTCAACACGACCCCCGCTCAGAGTCGACCCGACCTCAGCCGGTTCAGCCGGTTCCAGACGGGGCGTCAGCCGGCTGCCCGCAGGCGACCCCGAGCTCGGTGAGTTTCGCCGCTCCGCCGTCCGGCGCCGTCAGCACCCACGGCCCACGCGGAGTGATTGCCACCGAGTGCTCGATGTGGGCGGCGAGGCTGCCGTCGCGGGTCACGACGGTCCAGTCGTCGGGGAGCACGGCCGTGTCCGGCGACCCCATGGTAATCATAGGCTCGATGGCCAGCGCAAGGCCCTCGATCAGCCGGATGCCACGGCCGGGCCGGCCGTGGTTGAGCACGTGGGGGGGCTGGTGCATCTCGCTGCCGATACCGTGGCCCCCGTAGTGATCGACGATGCCGTAGCCATGTGGACGGACATGCCGCTCGACGGCGGCGCTGATGTCGGTGAGCTTTCCACCGAGCTGGGCGGCGGCGAGGCCCGCCCACAGCGCGCCCTCGCACGTGTCGATCATCGCGAGAACCTCCGGGGCGACCTCACCGACCGGCACGGTGATCGCGGCGTCCCCATGCCAGCCGTCCACGATCGCCCCGCAGTCGATCGAGATGATGTCGCCCTCGCGCAGCACCCGCTTGCGGGTGGGGATGGCGTGCACCACCTCGTTGTTGACCGAGCTGCAGATCGAGGCCGGATACGGCGGCTGGGCATAGCCCTTGAAGGACGGGATACCGCCGTCGTCCCGGATCGTCTTCTCGGCAAGGGCGTCCAGCTCGGCCGTGGTGACCCCGGGGACGACCGCGTCACGCAGCCGCGCCAGCGTCTTCGCGACGAGCAGGCCAGCAACCCGCATCTTGGCGATCTCCGCCGCCGTCTTGATCTGGACGTGTTCTCGTCGCGCCACGCTCGTCGCCCCGGTCCGTGTTCGTGTTGTGTCCGTTTCCGATGCTAGCCGCCGACCCCCGCAGGACGTACTCCAACGATCTTCCGCGAAAAGCTCGGGAGCCACGTTCGGCCTGGTCCGCGCCCGGACCAGGCCGACGGGTTCAGTCGCCGTAGTGCCGCAGGGCGTCGAGCGCGCGGTCGGTGACGTTGTCCACCGGTCCGGTGGCGTCGATACCGATCAGGATGCCCTTTTCGGCGTAGTACGCCACCAGCGGCGACGTCTGGTCCGCGTAGACCTCGAGCCGATGACGGACCGTCTCCGACCGGTCGTCGTCGCGCTGGAACAGCTCGCCACCACACCGGTCACAGACGCCCTCGACCGACGGCGGGTCGAAGTCGATGTGCCAGATATGACCGCAGTTCCGACAGGTTCGCCGACCGGACAGCCGGCGCACCACCTCGTCGTCGTCGACGACGAGCTCGAGCACCACGTCCAGACGGGTCCCCATGCCATCGAGCATCTGCCCGAGCACCTCGGCCTGCGGGACGTTGCGAGGGAAACCATCGAGCAGGAATCCCTTGACCGCGTCGTCCTCGGCCAAGCGGTTGCGGACCATACCGATGGTGATCTCGTCCGGTACGAGATCACCGGCATCCATGAAGGCCTTGGCCTTGACGCCCAGCTCCGTTCCCTGTCGCACATTCGCCCGGAAGATGTCCCCGGTGGAGATCTTGGGGATCGACCGCGCCTGGGCAATGAACGCGGCCTGGGTGCCCTTTCCGGCACCGGGCGGCCCGACCAGTACGAGGCGCACTACCGGAGGAAACCTTCGTAATTGCGGAGCATGAGCTGGCTTTCGATCTGCTTCACGGTTTCCAGCCCAACCCCCACCATGATCAAAACCGACGTGCCCGCGAAGGGGAACGGCTGGTCCTTGGTCAGGTTCAGCAGTGCCAACGGAAGAACCGTGATCACGCCGAGGAACAGCGATCCCGGGAGCGTGATTCGGTCGAGTACATGTTTGAGGTACTCCGCCGTCGGGTTCCCCGGCCTGATCCCGGGAATGAACCCACCATACTTCTTCATATTGTCCGCGACCTCCGTCGGGTTGAAGGTGATCGCAACATAAAAATAGGTGAAGAAGATGATGAGTGCGAAATATGTCACCAGATAGAATGGATGGCCACCCCTGGAGAGGTATCTTTGCTCGAAGTCCTGGAAGCTCTGGTTGCTCCACACCTGTCCGGCAAGCTGAGGGAGCTGCAGCAGCGAGGACGCGAAGATGACGGGGATGATCCCGGCCTGGTTGACCTTGATCGGCAGGTAGGTCGACGTCCCGCCGTACATCCGCCGCCCGATTAGACGCTTGGCGTACTGGACCGGGATGCGACGCTGAGACTGCTCGACGAACACGACGAACACGACGATCGCGAGACCGAGCAGGAGCACCAGGCCGAACACCACACCGCCGGCGACCTGGAGAATGCGTCCGCCTTCGGAGGGAAGCCTCGCCGCGATCGAGGTGAAGATCAGCAGCGACATGCCGTTGCCGACCCCCCGGGCGGTGATCAGCTCACCCATCCACATGATGACCGAGGTACCCGCTGTCATCGTGATGACAATTGTCGCGATCCGGAACAGGCTCGTGTCCGGGATGATGGCGGCCGAACAGTCGGGGAACAGCCGGCCGCTGCGGGCCAGCGCCACGATGCCGGTGGCCTGCAGAAGACCGAGGGCGATCGTCAGGTACCGGGTGTACTGTGTAAGCTTCTGCTCGCCCGAGCTGCCCTCCTTCTTCAGCTGCTCCAGCCGAGGGATCACCACAACGAGCAACTGAATGATGATACTCGATGTGATATACGGCATGATGCCAAGCGCGAAGATGGACAGCTGCAGCAGAGCCCCACCACTGAACAGGTTGATCAGCGAGTAGACGTTGCTGCTGTCGGCACTCGCCGAGTCCAGGCAGGTGTTCACTGCGGACGTCGAGACACCCGGCGACGGCATGACGCTGCCGAACCGGAACAGCACCACGATACCGACGGTGAACAGCAGCTTCTTGCGCAGGTCAGGCGTGCGGAATGCCCGCGTGAAGGCGGTGAGCACGGCTCCTCCTGCTGGGATTGCGGACCGACGGGAAGTGGACATCCTGCCCAGTGCGGATCGCCTCCCCCGGCCGGTCGCCGAGGTCGGTTAGGCGACTGTAACAGGACACCCGGCCCACTCGTCCCGACATCACCATGGGTAAGCGATGGTGGACCGCAAGAGACGGCTGACGCCGAGGCGCACGGCCGCCTGGCGAGGGGTCCGGACGGGCGGGGCCGGGGTGGGAGCAGGGTGACATGGCCCATACCCCCACCCATGCTCTCAGCTCTGCGTGACGCTCCCGCCGGCAGCGGCGATCTTCTCCTTCGCGGAGGCCGAGAACGCGTCCGCGCTCACGTGCAGCGCGACGTCGATGTCGCCGTTGCCCAGCACCTTCACCGGCGACTTGCCCCGCACCGCACCCCTGGCCACGAGGGCGGCCTTGGTGACCTCACCACCTTGCGGGAACAGCTCCGCGAGGGTGGCGACGTTCACGACCTGGTACTCGACGCGGAACCGGTTGCGGAAGCCCTTCAGCTTGGGCAGGCGCATGTGCAGGGGCATCTGGCCACCCTCGAACCGGGCGGGCACCTGCTTGCGGGCCTTCGAGCCCTTGGTGCCCCGCCCGGCGGTCTTGCCCTTGGAACCCTCACCGCGACCGACGCGGGTTTTGGACTTATGGGCGCCGGGGGCCGGCCGGAGGTGGTGCACCTTCAGGCCGCGGCCACGGACGGCCTGCGCCGAGCCGGCCTCAGTGCCCGCGCCGGTGGCGCCGGTGTCGTCACCGGCGTCGGTCTTCGTCAGTTCGGCCATGGCTAGGAGTCCACCTCCTCGACCCGGACAAGATGGGTCACAGTTCTGATCATCCCGCGAATCTCGGGACGATCATCACGGACGGTCGTCGCGTTGATCTTCCGCAGACCAAGGGTACGCAGCGTGGCCCGCTGGTTCGAGGTACCACCGATCCCCGACCGGATCTGCGTGATGCGCAGCTTGGCCATCAGACACCGGCTCCCGCCGCACGAGCTCGCAGCATGGCCGGCGGAGCGACGTCCTCCAGCGGCAGGCCGCGACGGGCGGCGATCTCCTCGGGACGCATCAGGCCACGCAGAGCAGCGACCGTCGCGTGCACAATGTTGATCGGGTTCGATGAGCCGAGCGACTTCGAGAGCACGTCGTGCACACCGGCGCACTCCAACACGGCACGGACCGGACCACCGGCGATGACCCCGGTACCGGGCGAGGCGGGCTTGAGCAGCACGACGCCGGCTGCCTCCTCGCCCTGCACCGGGTGCGGAATCGTCGAACCGATCCGGGGCACCTTGAAGAAGTGCTTCTTGGCTTCTTCGACGCCCTTGGCGATGGCGGCCGGAACCTCCTTGGCCTTGCCATAGCCGACGCCCACGGTCCCGTCCGCGTCACCGACCACGACGAGCGCCGTGAAGCTGAACCGACGTCCGCCCTTGACAACCTTCGCCACGCGGTTGATCGCGACAACCCGCTCGACGTAGGCGTTCTTCTCCTGCGCCGGGCCGCTGCCCGACCGGTCCCGGCGTTCCCGACGGTCCGAGCCGCCGGAGCCGCCGCCGCGGCGCTGCTGGCCTGGCATCTACAACATCTCCCTGTTCTGGCTGTACTGGCGGTAAAGGCTGGACTGACAGTAAAGGCTGGGGGAAGTCATCAGAAGTCCAGCCCGCTCCCCCGCGCCGCGTCCGCGAGCGCGGCGATGCGGCCGGAGTAGGTCCGCCCACCGCGATCGAACACGACCGCGGCGATCCCGGCCGCCTTCGCGCGCTCGGCGACCAGTGCGCCGACCTTGCGGGCCTGCTCGGTCTTGTCCCCCTCGCCGCCGCGCAGCGACACGTCCAGGGTGGACGCCGACGCCAGCGTGTGGCCGGCGACGTCGTCGATGACCTGGGCGTAGATGTGCCGCGAGGACCGGGTGACGACGAGCCGTGAGCGGGACGGGGTGCCCGCCACCTTCTTGCGCACCCGGACGTGCCGACGGAGCTTCGCGGTCCGTCGGCGCGAGCTGGCGCCGAGGCTCACTGCCATGATCTATCTCCTACTTCCCGGTCTTCCCGACCTTGCGGCGGACGACCTCGCCCTGGTAGCGCACGCCCTTGCCCTTGTACGGGTCGGGCTTGCGCAGCCCGCGGATCTTCGCGGAGACCTCACCGACCAGCTGCTTGTCGATCCCGTGGACCACGAAGCGGGTCGGGGTCTGCACCTCGAAGCGGATGCCCTCCGGGGCCTTGACCGGCACCGGGTGGCTGTATCCGAGGGCGAACTCCAGGTCGGAGCCCTTGGCCTGGACACGGTAACCGACGCCGACGATCTCCAGGGTCTTCGAGTATCCGGCGGTGACGCCGGTGACCATATTGGAGACCAGGGTGCGAGTCAGGCCGTGCAGCGACCGGGAGCGACGCTCATCGTCGGGCCGGGTCACGAGGAGCCGACCGTCCTCGGTGTTCACCACGATCGGCTCGGCCACGACGTGGCTCAGGGTGCCCTTGGGCCCCTTGACGGTGATGGTGGCTCCCTGGACGGTGACATCGACACCGCTGGGGACGGGAATGGGCAGGCGCCCGATCCGTGACATCGCTCGCCCTCCTTACCAGATGTAGGCGAGGACTTCCCCGCCCACGCCCCGCTTGCCCGCCTGCTTGTCGGTCAGCAGACCCGACGAGGTGGAGATGATGGCGACGCCCAGGCCCCCGAGGACCTTCGGGAGGTTCGTCGCCTTGGCATAGACCCGCAGACCCGGCTTGCTGATGCGCTTGATCCCGGCGATCGAGCGTTCCCGGTTGGGGCCGTACTTCAGATCGATGACCAGGGTGTGGCCGACGCCGCCAGCCGAGGTCGCGTCCTCGACGTGCCAGCCGGAGATGTATCCCTCCTGCTGGAGAATCTCGGCAATGTGCGTCTTGATCTTGCTGTGAGGCATCACCACGCGGTCGTGGTACGCCCGGCTGGCGTTCCGGACACGCGTGAGCATGTCCGCAATCGGATCGGTCATCGTCATGGCTTGACGCCTTTCTCACGGCGGTTCCCGCCGGCGCCGAGGTCGTCCTCGGCCGCTGGATGCCGGGCCTGCCGCGATCGGGTGGAGGTGCGGTGGTGGTGCGGTGGAGCCGTGCTGCCGGTGGAGCCGTGCCGGCCCCGGTCCGGGGCGCGGTACCGGCCTACCAGGAGCTCTTGGTGACGCCGGGCAGCTCGCCACGATGCGCCATCTGCCGCAGGCATACCCGGCAGAGCCCGAAGCCCCGGTACACCGAGCGGGACCGGCCGCAGCGCTGGCATCGGGTATAACCCCGGACCGCATACTTCGGCTTACGGTTCGACTTCTCGATCAGTGCTTTCTTGGCCATCTCTCTAGTTCTCCCGGAAGGGGAAGCCCAGCGCCCGCAGGAGCGCCCGGCCCTCGTCGTCGGTGGTCGCGGTGGTGACGACCGTGATGTCCATGCCCCGAACCCGATCGATCCGGTCGATATCGATCTCGTGGAAGATCGACTGCTCGGTCACCCCGAAGGTGTAGTTGCCGGCACCGTCGAACTGCTTCGGCGACAGCCCGCGGAAGTCACGGATACGCGGCAGCGCGATGGTGACGAGGCGGTCGAGGAACTCCCACATCCGGTCACCACGCAACGTCACCTTGGCGCCGATCGGCATCCCTTCGCGCAGCTTGAACTGGGCGATGGACTTCTTCGCGCGCCGGACCGCGGGCTTCTGACCGGTGATGGCCGCGAGATCCCGCACAGCGCCATCGATCAGCTTCGCGTCCCGGGCGGCGTCTCCGACCCCCATGTTGACGACGACCTTGACGACGCCGGGGATCTGCATGACGTTGCGGTAGGAGAACTGGTCCCGCAGCGCCGGGGCGATCTCGTCACGGTACCGCTGCTTGAGCCGTGGAACCGGGCGAGCGCCGGTGGTCCGGCCTTCGATGGTCCGGCCCTCGGTGGTCACAGTCATGGTCTAATCTCGTTTCCCAACTGCTCGACTGCTCGCTCGGCCTACAGCTCGGTGCCGGTGCGCCGCGAGACACGCACCTTGGTGCCGTCGTCGTTGATGCGGTAACCGATCCGGGTCGGCTTCCCGTCAGACGGGTCGACGATCATCACGTTGCTCACGTGGATCGGCGCCTCCTGGGTGATGATGCCCCCGGACTGCGAGCCGCGCGTGCTCTGCTGGACCCGGGTGTGCCGGGTGATCCGGTTCGCGCCCTCGACGAGGACCTTGTTCTGCTCCGGGTAGGCGCGGATGACCTTACCCTTGAGCCCACGGTCCTTGCCGGTGATGATCTGGACCGTGTCGCCTTTCTTGATCTTCAAAGTGGCCACGGTCACAGCACCTCCGGCGCCAGCGAGATGATCTTCATAAACTTCTTGTCACGCAGCTCCCGGCCGACCGGCCCGAAGATGCGGGTGCCCCGAGGGTCACCACTGTCCCGGATGAGCACCGCCGCGTTCTCGTCGAAGCGGATGTAGGAGCCGTCCGGCCGCCGGCGCTCCTTGGTGGTACGCACCACGACCGCCTTGACCACGTCGCCGCGCTTCACGCCGGCGCCGGGCAGGGCGTCCTTCACCGTGCCGACGATGATGTCGCCGATCCCCGCGTAACGACGCCCAGAGCCGCCGAGCACCCGGATGCAGAGAATCTCCCGCGCTCCGGTGTTGTCGGCGACCCGAAGTCGCGACTCCTGCTGAATCACTTTCCGCTCCTGATCACCCGGTACTACTGATCACCCGGTCCTGCCCGGCCCCGGCGTCCGGGCCAGAACTACTTCACTACTTCGCCTTCTCCAAGACCTGAACGATCCGCCACCGCTTGGTCGTCGACAGCGGCCGCGTCTCCATCAGTAGGACGCGGTCGCCGACACCGGTGGTGCCGCTCTCGTCGTGCGCCTTGACCTTCTTGGTACGACGGATCGTCTTGCCGTACAGCGGGTGCTGCACCCGGTCCTCGACCGCGACCACGACGGTCTTGGTCATCTTGTCGCTGACCACGAGGCCCTCTCGGACCTTACGGAATCCGCGGGGGAGAGCCGCCGCGTCCGTGCTCTGCGAAGCCTCCTGGGAGGCCGTCTCGTCTGTCACTGTCCTCACGCCCGTTCCGACTGCGTCGCGTCATCGTCCGCCGCGCCGGCCGCCACCGCCGGATCGTCGGTGATACCCAGCTCCCGTTCGCGCATGACGGTGTAGATCCGGGCGATGTCGCGCCGCACGGCCTGCAGCCGGCGGTTGTTCGACAGCTGCCCGGTCGCCGCCTGGAACCGGAGGTTGAACAGCTCCTCCTTGGCCTCCCGAAGCTTGTCGACGAGCTCCTCGCCCGACAGGCTCCGCAGCTCGTCCGCGGTAGCGACAGCCATTACGCACCACCTTCACGGACCACGAAACGGCACTTCATCGGCAGCTTGTGGATGGCCCGCCGCATCGCCTCGCGGGCCACCGGCTCCGCGACCCCGGACAGCTCGAACAGGACCCGGCCCGGCTTGACGTTCGCGACCCACCACTCAGGCGAGCCCTTACCGGAACCCATCCGGGTCTCGGCCGGCTTCTTGGTCAGCGGACGGTCCGGGTAGATGTTGATCCAGACCTTTCCACCACGACGGATGTGCCGGGTCATCGCGATACGGGCCGACTCAATCTGCCGGTTCGTCACGTAAGCCGACTCCAGGGCCTGAATCCCGTACTCACCGAACGTGACCCGGGTTCCGCCCTTGGCGGCACCGGTCCGCCCGGGGTGGTGCTGCTTGCGGTGCGCGACCTTCCGGGGAATCAGCATGTCTATTCCTCCGCCTTCTCCGGAGTGTTCGCCACGGCCGCCTCAGGCGTCGCGGCCGGCGTACTCGGCGCCGCGGTGGCGGACTCCGCGACAGGTGCCGTCGACTCGGCCGACTCGGCCGACTCGGCCTCGCCCGCCGGAGTCTCAGCCGGGGCGTTCCCGCCGCCACCACCACGGCCCCGGCGCTCGCTGCGGGCCGCCGCCCGGCCCGCTTCGGTCCCGCCCTGGGTCGTGCCGGACGAGCCGGAACGCGGCCCGCGGCGCGGGCGCTCCCGGCGGGTCTGGCGCTGCAGCGCCTCCTGCGCCTCACGCTCGGCCCGGCTCTGGACGACGTCGCCCTTGTAGATCCAGACCTTCACGCCGATGCGGCCGAAGTTCGTCCGGGCCTCATAGAAGCCGTAGTCGATGTCCGCGCGAAGGGTGTGCAACGGCACCCGACCCTCGCGGTAGAACTCCGACCGGCTCATCTCGGCGCCACCGAGACGACCCGAGCACTGCACCCGGATCCCCTTCGCGCCGCCCTTCATCGCGGTCTGCATGGCCTTGCGCATCGCCCGGCGGAAGCTGACCCGGCTGGAGAGCTGCTCAGCCACCCCCTGGGCGACGAGCTGGGCGTCGACCTCGGGGTTCTTCACCTCGAGGATGTTGAGCTGCACCTGCTTGCCGGTGAGCTTCTCCAGGTCGCCACGGATACGGTCGGCCTCGGCGCCACGGCGACCGATGACGATGCCTGGGCGCGCGGTGTGGATGTCCACCCGCAGCCGCCCCTGGGTCCGCTCGATGTCGACCCGGCTGATGCCGGCCCGCTCCATGCCCCGCGACATCATCTTACGGATCTTCACGTCCTCGCCGACGTACGCCTTGTACTGCTTGTCGGCGTACCAGCGAGAGGTGAACTCCGAGGTGATACCAAGCCGGAACCCGTGCGGGTTGACCTTCTGCCCCACTACCGGGCCCTCCTTGTCGTCTTCGCGGTCGTCTTGGCGCCCCGGCCGGCCGCGGAGACCGGCTCCCGGCTCTCCACCACGACGGTGATGTGGCTGGTGCGCTTGCGGATCCGATAGGCCCGGCCCTGGGCGCGGGGCCGGATGCGCTTGAGCGTCGGCCCCTCGTCCACGTAGACCTCGCCGACCCACAGGGTGGCCGGATCGAGGCTGTGGTTGTTCTCGGCGTTCGCCGCGGCGCTGGCGACAACCTTGTACACGTCCTCGCTGGCCGCCTGCGGAGCGAACCGGAGGATGTCCAGCGCCTCGCCGACCGAGCGCCCGCGCACCAGGTCGACGACCCGGCGGGCCTTCGTCGGCGAGACCCGGACATAGCGGGCCGAGGCCTTGGCCCCGGGAAGACCGGCCCGGGTCAGGCCGTCAACGAGATCGTCAGCCACGGCGTGACCTCCGGTCCTCCTTGACGTGGCCACGGAAGGTCCGGGTCGGGGCGAACTCGCCGAGCTTGTGCCCGACCATGCCCTCGGTGATGAAGACCGGGACGTGCTTGCGGCCGTCGTGCACGGCGATCGTGTGCCCCAGCATGTCGGGGATCACGGTCGACCGGCGCGACCAGGTCTTGATGACGTGCTTGGTGCCCTTGGAGTTCTGCAGATCCACCTTCTTGAGCAGGTGGTCGTCGACGAACGGGCCCTTTTTCAGACTGCGTGGCATGGCTGTGTCTCCTCCTTCCTGCTCAGATCCGATGGGTGCGGCTGGTCGGCGGCGCGCTGGTGGTCGACGCGGCCCGGGGCCTGGAGATCACCACTACCGCCGCCTGTTCTGCTTGCGACGACGCACGATGAGCGCGTCGGACGACTTGCGGGTCGCGCGGGTCCGCCCCTCCGGACGGCCCTTGGGGTTGACGGGGTGACGACCGCCGGAGGTCTTACCCTCACCACCACCGTGCGGGTGGTCGACCGGGTTCATCGCGACACCACGCACGGTGGGTCGGCGACCCTTCCAGCGCATCCGGCCGGCCTTACCCCAGTTGATGTTGCTTTGCTCCGCGTTGCCGACCTCGCCGACCGTCGCGCGGCAGCGCACATCCACGTTGCGGATCTCACCGGAGGGCATCCGCAGCTGGGCGTAGGGGCCGTCCTTCGCGACGAGCTGCACACTCGTGCCGGCGCTGCGGGCGATCTTCGCACCACCACCGGGACGCAGCTCGATGGCGTGCACCACCGTGCCGGTCGGGATGTTGCGCAGCGGCAGCGCATTGCCGGGCTTGATGTCGGCGCCCACGCCGGAGCTGACCGTGTCGCCCTGCCTGAGCTTCACCGGCGCGAGGATGTAGCGCTTCTCCCCGTCGAGGTAGTGCAGCAGCGCGATCCGGGCGGTGCGGTTGGGGTCGTACTCGATGTGCGCGACCTTGGCCGGCACCCCGTCCTTGTCCCGCCGGAAGTCGATGACCCGGTACGCCCGCTTGTGGCCGCCGCCCTGGTGCCGGGTGGTGATCCGGCCGTGGACGTTGCGCCCGCCCTTGGAGTGCAGCGGGCGGACCAGCGACTTCTCCGGGTGGTCACGAGTGATCTCGACGAAGTCGGCCACGCTCGCACCACGACGCCCCGGCGTCGTCGGCTTGTACCTACGAATACCCATGGCTTCCTACCGTCCTGGACCCACCGCCGCCGCGGAGCGCACGCGCTCAGGCACCGGGGCCTCCGAAGATCTCGATCGTGTCACCGGGAGCCAGGCTCACCAGGGCCCGCTTGGAGGCGGACCGGTGTCCCCAGCCGTGCTTGGTCCGCTTGCGCTTGCCCTGCCGGTTGATGGTGTTCACCCGCAGGACCCGCACATTGAAGATCTGCTGGACCGCGAGCTTGATCTGGGTCTTGTTCGCGTCCGGACGCACGATGAAGGTGTAGACGTTCTCGTCGAGCAGGCCGTAGCTCTTCTCGGAGACGACCGGCCGCAGGATCACGTCACGCGGGTCGGGAATCACTTGTTCTCCTCCGCCCCGGCCACACCTTCGGTGCCCGCGGCAGCCTCGGTCCCGGCGGTAGAGGTCGCCGGACGGGTGTCACGAGCAAGGAATGCGGCCAGCGCCTCCTCAGTGAAGACCACGTCGTCGCTCACCAGCACGTCATAGGTGTTGAGCTGGCCCGGGTCGAGCAGGTGCACCGCCGCGACGTTGCGCAGGCTCTTCCAGGTCAGCTCGTCCGAACGGCTCGCCACCAGCAGCACCCGGCGGGTGTCGGCGATCGTCCGCAGCGCGGTGATCGCGCTCTTCGTCGACGGCGCCTCGCCGGAGACCAGCGAGGACACCACGTGCACCCGGTTGTTGCGGGCCCGGTCGGACAGCGCGCCGCGCAGCGCGGCGGCCTTCATCTTCTTCGGGGTCCGCTGGTCGTATCTGCGCGGCGTGGGGCCATGCACGGTGCCACCGCCGGTGAACTGCGGAGCCCGCAGCGATCCCTGCCGGGCCCGGCCGGTGCCCTTCTGCCGATACGGCTTACGGCCACCGCCGCGGACCTCGCCGCGGGTCTTCGTGTCGTGCGTGCCCTGGCGGGCCGCCGCGAGCTGCGCCACCACGACCTGGTGGATCAGCGGGACGTTGAGCGGCACGTCGAACACGCCACCGGGCAGCTCGACACTGCCGCCGTCGCCCCCGTTCGGCGCGTGCACCGCGACGGTGCGCGTGGTGACGCTCGGGTCGGATGTGGCCACCCGGCTCATGCCGAGACCTCCTCACCGGTATCGGCCGGCTCGGCCGCCGGGGCGATGGTCTCGGGCGCCGGGCGCTTGGCCGCGCTGCGCACGAGGACCAGACCACCGTCCGGGCCGGGCACCGCACCCCTGACCAGCAGATAGCCGCGCTCGGTGTCGACGGCGTGGATCGTCAGCCCCGAGGTCGTTGTGCGCACGTGACCCATCCGGCCGGCCATGCGCAGGCCCTTGAACACGCGACCGGGAGTGGCGCAGCCGCCGACCGACCCCGGCGAGCGGTGCTTGCGCTCGACGCCGTGCCCCGCGCCCAGGCCCTTGAACCCGTGACGCTTCATGACACCGGCGAACCCCTTACCCTTCGAGGTGCCGGTGACGTCGACGACGGTCCCGGCGGAGAACACCTCGCCGGTCAGCTCCTGGCCGGGCCGGTAGTTGCCGGCGTCGGCGGTCCGCAGCTCGACGAGGTGGCGCCGAGGCGTCACCCCACTGGTGGCGAAGTGGCCGCGAGCGGGATTGTTGATCTTACGCGGGTCGATCTCGCCGTAACCGAGCTGCACGGCCGAGTAGCCGTCCGAGTCAGGCGTCTTGACCTGCGTGACGACGTTAGGTCCGGCCTTGATGACGGTGACCGGCACGACGCGGTTGTTCGCGTCCCATACCTGGGTCATCCCGAGCTTGGTGCCCAGGAGCCCTCTGTAGTTGCGGATGAGCATGACTGCGCCGGCCCCTCTTACAGCTTGATCTCGATATCGACGCCGGCGGGCAGGTCGAGGCGCATGAGCGAGTCGACCGTCTTGGGCGTCGGGTCAAGAATGTCGATCAGCCGCTTGTGCGTCCGCATCTCGAAGTGCTCGCGGCTGTCCTTGTACTTGTGCGGCGACCGGATGACGCAGTAGATGTTCTTCTCCGTCGGCAGCGGCACCGGTCCCGCGACCTGCGCGCCCGTCCGCGTCACCGTCTCGACGATCTTCCGCGCCGAGCTGTCGATGACCTCGTGGTCATAGGCCTTGAGCCGGATGCGGATCTTCTGTGCCGCCATGGTGGGCTTCGCCTGTCCTGTCTGTCTCGTCCGGCCGGTATCGCTACCGGGTCACCGCCCGTAGATCCTCACCGCCGGCCGCGCGGCGAGCCTGGCACCGCGCCGCCGGCGGAAAGAATCTGCCGGTTGTACCGCTGTCTCGTGCCGGTCCCGCTCGACGTGTCGACCGGGACCGGGCTGCGTCCCTTACCGGCGGCCGGTTGTCCTCGGCAGCCGAGTCTCGCGAGAGCCCTGCCTGGCCGGGGCGACCCCGCCACACGTGGAGCCGGGCCCCGTCTGGTCAGGCAGCGCAGTGGGCGGTGGGTCCGTACACACGCCCGGACCCACCGCCCACGGCTACTACTTGAGAACCTTCGTGACCTGGCCCGCGCCGACGGTCCGGCCACCCTCTCGGATGGCGAAGCGCAGACCCTCCTCCATGGCGATCGGCTGGATCAGCTCGACCGTCATCTCGGTGTTGTCCCCCGGCATGACCATCTCCGTGCCCTCGGGGAGGGTCACGACGCCGGTCACGTCGGTGGTGCGGAAGTAGAACTGCGGGCGGTAGTTCTTGAAGAACGGCGTGTGCCGTCCGCCCTCATCCTTGTTGAGGATGTAGACGCGAGCCTCGAACACCGTGTGCGGGGTGATCGACTTCGGCTTGACGATGACCTGGCCGCGCTCGACGTCCTCACGCTTGATACCGCGCAGGAGCAGACCGACGTTGTCGCCGGCACGCCCCTCGTCGAGCAGCTTGCGGAACATCTCGACACCGGTCACGGTGGTGGAGGTGGTCTCCGGCTTGATGCCGACGATCTCCACGGTCTCGTTGACCTTGACGATTCCGCGCTCGACGCGGCCGGTGACCACGGTGCCACGACCAGTGATCGTAAAGACGTCCTCGATCGGCATGAGGAACGGCCGGTCGATGTCACGCTGCGGCTCGGGGATCGACTCGTCGACCGCCGCCATGAGCTCGAGGAGCTTGGCGCCCCACTCCTTGTCGCCCTCCAGCGCCTTGAGCGCGGAGACCCGGACGACCGGAACGTCGTCGCCCGGGAACTCGTACGAGCTCAGCAGCTCCCGGACCTCCAGCTCGACGAGCTCGAGGATCTCCTCGTCGTCGACCATGTCGGCCTTGTTCAGGGCGACGACGATGTAGGGCACGCCGACCTGGCGGGCGAGGAGCACGTGCTCCTTC